>JANYBE010000679.1 GCA_025360945.1 Rhizobacter sp.
CACGGCGTCGGGGATGGGAACGAGCACGATGCGGTCGGTCTTCGGGATGCGCGCCTTGTCCCAGTAGGCCGCGTTCTTGACCAGATCGGCGCGCTCGCGCGGCACAAGCTTGTCGAGCTTGAAGGGGCCGGTGCCCGAGGGGAAGACCTCGACAAACAAGGCCGGCCCCCCGGCGCGGCGCGGTGCAGCGCCGCCCGCACCGCCCGCGCTGGCGGTGGCGTCGGCGCCGATGGCGATCGGTGCCCGGCTGCGCCATGCGCGGCTCGTCAAGGGCCTGCTGATCAAGCAGCTCGCCGAACGGCTCGGGGTGTCGATCAGCCTGATTTCCAAGTACGAAAACGACAAGCTGCTCCCGCCGCTGACCGTGCTGCACAGCCTCGTGACCGAACTCGAGACCAACATTGGCGCCCTCTTCGAGCCGAACTGGAGCGGCGTCGACTATGTCGCTCACGCGGGCGCTCGGCCGCGCATCTCGGCCGGGGGCGACAAAGACGCCGCGGGGGTCATGCTGGAACGGCTCGTGCCCAACGGCAAGGGCCACTTGTTGCAGGGCAACATCCACATCGTCGCTCCGGGCGGCGGCAGCATGGGGCCGATGCGCCACGAAGGCGACGAGTTCGGCTACGTGCTCGAAGGGCGCTTGGAGCTGAGCATCGACGACGCCGTGCACGAGCTCGGGCCCGGCGATTCGTTTTCGTTCCCGTCGCACCTTGCCCACACCTACCGCAACCCCGGTCAAGAAGTGACTCGCGTCATCTGGATCAACACGCCGCCCACATTTTGACGAGGCAAATGTCTCCCTTGAGGTGGCACACCGCTTGCAGCGCTGATTGCCTAAAATTCAACTGAGTTGCACGAAACGTCGCTCGCGTTGCCACATCCCCACCCTTTAACTTCCCTTCAGGAGCTCCCGATGATTGCCTTCCATCGCCGCCTGTTCGCCGTGCCGCTGTGGCTGGCGCTGCTGTCTTGCGGGAGCCTCGCGGCCGCCAAGGACACGGTCAAGATCGCCTTCATCGGCCCGCTCACCGGTGGCGTGGCTGCCAACGGCATCGGCGGGCGCAACTCGGCCGACCTGGCCGTCAGGCTGCACAACGAAGACCCCAAGTCCAAGTACAAGGTCGAGCTCGTCGTGCTCGACGACGAGTGCAAGCCCAACGTCGGGGTGCAGGTGGCGACCAAGGCCGCGTCGGATAGCAGCATCATTGCCGGTGTCACACACTATTGCTCGGCGGTGGCGATGAGCACCGTCGATGTCTATCACAAGTTCGGCATGCCGGCGGTGGTGTGGGGCGCGGTGCTGCCCGAGATCACCTATGGCAACGAGTACAAGGAGATCCACCGTGTCAACGGCACGATGATCAACCAGAACGACGTGGCGGCCCGCTTCATGACCGGGCTGGGCTACAAGAAGTGGGTCGTGATCCACGACACCACCGACTACGGCAAGGGCCACAACAAGTATTTCAGCCAGTTCGTCGGCAAGGCCGGGGGCCAGATCGTCGGCACCTTCGGCGTCACTGCCGACCAGCAGGACTTCACCGCCGAGCTGACCAAGGTCAAGGAGCTCAAGCCCGACGTCGTCTACTTCGGCGGGCTGACACCGATCGGCATCCGCATTCGCAGCCAGATGGACAAACTCGGCATCAAGGCCGCGTTCGAAGGCACCTCGGGCATCAAGTCGGCGGCGTACCACGACGGCCTGGGCAAGGACCTTGCCGAAGGCTCGCTCTCGTTCATCGAGGGTGCGCCCTGGGAAAAGCTGCCGGGCGGGCTGAACTTCATCGCCAAGTACAACCAGGCCAAGTACGCCGAGCCGGCAGAGGCCTACGGCCCGTTCGCCTTCGCTGCAGCAACGCTGGTGATGGATGCAATCGAAAAGGTGGGCCCGGACCGCAAGAAGGTTCGCGAGCTGCTGAACGCCACCAAGGACGCCGACACCATCATCGGCAAGGTGAGCTTCGACGACCACCGCCAGAACATCGTGCCGCTGATCTCGAAGTACGTGGTGCAGGACAACAAGTGGGTGCTGTGGGAAGACAGCGAGTACGCCACCAAGAAGCGCAAGCTGCCGGGCCTGTGAAGCACCCTGTCGCGAACTGACACCACACGCCGACGCCGCACACTCCACCGATGAGCCTCGAAATCCTCAGCCAGTACGTGATGAACACGCTGATGCTGGGCATGATCTACGCGATGGTCGCGGTCGGCTTCACGCTTTTCTTCGGCGTGCTCGATGTGATCCAGTTTTCGCACGGCGACGTCTTGATGCTGGGCGGGTTCACCGCCCTGGCGAGCTACCTTGGTGCCAGCGCGGCCGGGGTCGGCAACCCATGGTTGCTGCTGGCCATCATGCTGCTCGCGTCGACCGCGGTGACGGCCGCGCTCGGCGCATTCGTGGCGCGCTTCCTCGTGCTGCCGCTGAAAAACGCGCCGCCGCTCAACACGCTGCTGGTCACGCTGATGTTCGGCCTGGCGGTGCGCGAGGCAGTGCGCCTGTTCTACCCGAATGGTTCGAACCCCAAGCCGTTTCCGCGCCTGTTGCCCGACACGAGCTTCAGCCTTGGCACGCTCGCGCTGCGTGCGGACAGTCTAGTCCTGCTCGGTGCCGGCCTCGCGGTGGTGATCGGGGTGCACCTGCTGATCACCCGCACGAGGCTCGGTCTGGCGATCCGCGCGGTCGCGCAGGACGGCGAGACGGCGCGCGTGATGGGCATCGACTTCCAGCGGGTCGTGCTGTTCACCTTCGGCCTCGGCTCGGCCCTCGCGGCGATGGCCGGTGTGATGAACGGGCTGTACTACAACGAGATTAATTTCGGCCTCGGATTGCTGCTCGGTGTGATCGGTTTTTCGGCGGCGATCCTTGGTGGGCTGGGCAACTTTCTGGGTGCGATCCTCGGCGGTTTTCTGTTCGCGGCGCTGCAGACCTTTGGCGCCGTGGTGTTGCCGATGGTCACGCCTGCCATCACGAGCGCCTACAAGGACGTGTTCGCGTTCACCATGGTGATCCTGCTGATGGCCTGGAAGCCCACGGGGCTGATCGCCGAACGGTCGAGCGAGCGGGTCTGACATGACCCAGTCGCTTCCGGCCGTGAGCACGCCGCGTGGTCGCATCGCGTTGGGCGCCTCGATCGCAGCGGCTTTTGCCTACCTGTGGGCACTGCTGCATGCCGAGAGCCAAGGCGCGATCGGCGGCCTGCTGCTGCTCGCGGGGCTCGCGATGTGGGGCCTGCGCCGTCTGCACTGGGCCGAACCGCTCGGCTGCGCCGCGAGCGCGTCGCCCCGCCTACTCGGTGTCGGTTGTGCGCTCGGCGTGCTCGCGCTGGCCGCGGCCTTTCACGATGTTCACTTCGCGCTGCTGCTCGTGTGCACCGTGCTGCTGTACACGGTCGTCTGCCTGGGCTTGAACATCCAGTTCGGCTACGCCGGCGTCGTCAACTTCGCTGGCGCGGCCTTCTTCGGCGTCGGCAGCTACACAGCCGCGACGCTGGCCACGCACACGCCGCTGCCGCACGCCCTGGTCGTGCTCGCGGGTGGGGTCGTCGCCGCGGTGATCGGTTCGCTGCTGATCTGGCCGGTGCTGCGCACGCGCGGGCACTACGCGGCCCTGGTCACGATCGCGTTCGGCATCCTGTTCAAGAGTTTCCTCGAGGTCAACGACACACTCGGCGGCCCGCAAGGCCTGCGCATTCCCGGCCTGGACCTGTTCGGCTGGAAGCTGGGCGACGGCTTCGAGCTGGCCGGTATCGAAGTCTCGTTCTACGCCAACTACGTGCTGCTGAGCCTCTTGCTGTGCCTGACCGCGTTCGTTTTCGTGCGCCGGATCGAACGCTCGTGGATCGGCCTCGCGATGGATATGATCCGCACCGATGAAGTTGCGGCCGCGGTGTTCGGCGTCGGCATCGCGCGCTGGAAGGTGCTCGCCTTCACGTTCGGCAATTTCCTGGCCGGGCTGGCCGGTGCGGTCTACGGGATGATGACCGGCTACGTGGCACCGAACAACTTCACCTTCGCCGACTCGCTTATCCTGGTCTCGATCCTGATCCTCGGCGGCATCGGCAACCCGTGGGGGATCCTGCCGGCCGCGACCATCGTGCTGATCCTGCCGGAAAAATTCCAGTTCATTCAGGAGTACCGCTTCCTGCTCTACGCGCTGCTGATGATCTTCATCCTGCTGTTCCGCCCCGACGGCCTGCTGCCCCGCAGCGTGCGCAACTTCTTCCCCGGCCGGGCGCCGAGACACGCGGCATGACGGCACCCTTGCTCGAAGCCCGCGGCTTGACGATGCGCTTCGGCGGCGTGACCGCGCTCGATGCGCTCGACCTGGTCGTGCACGAACATGAGATCCTCGGCTTGCTGGGTCCGAACGGGTCCGGCAAGACGACCTTCTTCAACGTCGTCACCGGCCTCTATGCCGCGAGCGGCGGGCAGGTGCTGCTCGATGGTGCCGAGATCACGCGTCAGCCGCCCCAGGCGGTCTACCGTGCCGGCGTCACGCGCACCTTCCAGCGCTCGCGCCTGTCGCTGCCACTCACGGTCTTCGACAACGTCGCCATTGGCCAGACGCAGCACATGAACCCCGGCCTGGTCTTCAACCTGTTGCGGCGTCAGGCGCTGCGCCGCCAGGTCGACGAGACGATCGAGCAGGTGCATGCGCTGCTGCAAACATTCAGCGCCGACATGGCGGCCAAGCTGTGGCAGCCGGCGGGCGCGCTGAGCATGATCGACCGGCGCCGGGTCGAGGTGTGCCGAGCGCTCGTCTCGAACCCGCGCCTCGTGCTGCTCGACGAGCCGTCCGCCGGCATGACACACGACGAGACCCGCGAGCTGATGGATGACATCCTGCTGGTGCGCTCGCGCCTGTCACCTTTCACCATCGTCATCATCGAGCACGAGATGGGTGTGATCCAGCGCATCACGCAGCGCTGCGCGGTGCTCAACTACGGCAAGAAGATCGCCGAAGGCAGCTTCGACGACATCACCCGCGATCCCGAGGTGCAGCTCGCGTACCTGGGGCAGGACGTGGCCGAAGGGGCGAGCACATGAACGTGCTGCTGTCGGTGGAAGGTATCTACACCGCCTACGACCGTGTCGATGTGCTGCACGGCGTTTCGCTCACGGTCGAGGCCGGCACCATCACCTGCATCCTCGGCTCGAACGGCGCGGGCAAGTCGACGCTGATCCGCTCCATCCTCGGCCTCACGCCGGCCCACGCCGGCACCATCCGGTTCGACGGCCAGCCGATCGGCCGCCTGCCCACCCACCGCGTCATCGCCAGCGGCATCGCCTGCATTCCGGAAGGCCGCAAGGTGTTCCCGAAGATGACGGTCGAAGAGAACCTGCGCGTCGGCGC
The DNA here is from genome assembly GCA_025360945.1 of Rhizobacter sp. GTDB lineage: Bacteria > Pseudomonadota > Gammaproteobacteria > Burkholderiales > Burkholderiaceae_C > LMDS01. The sequence continues at coordinate 5,354 of JANYBE010000679.1, forward strand.
CTACCAGCAGCGCGACGACCACGAGGTGGCCCGCCGCGTCGAGCAGACCTACGCCCTGTTCCCACGGCTCAAGGAGCGGCGTGCCCAGCTGGCCGGCACGATGTCGGGCGGTGAGCAGGCGATGGTGTCGATCGGCCGCGGGCTGATGGCGCAGCCGCGTTTGCTCATCATCGACGAGCCATCGCTGGGCTTATCGCCGCTGTACGTGAAGGAAAACTTCCGGATCATCGGCGACATCAACCGACTCGGTGTCACCGTGTTGCTTGTGGAGCAGAACGTGCGCCAGACGCTGGCCATCGCGCACCATGGCTACGTGCTGTCGCAAGGCCGGCTGGTTGCGCAGGGCACGGCGCAGGCGCTGGCCGACAGCGAAGAAGTGCGCGCCGCGTACTTCGGTTGAACTGGAACCCTGCATGACTGCATCCACCCTCGATCCCGTCGCCCTCACCCAGGCGCTCGTGCGCATGGACACCGTCAACCCACCGGGCCTGGAAGACCGTTGTGTCGAACTGCTTGCCGACCTGCTTTCGGGGGCCGGGTTCGCCTGCCGCACCCACGAGTTCGCGCCGCACCGAACCAGCCTGGTCGCCCGCATCGGTGGCCGGCCGGGCGCCACCGGCGCGCGCGCGCCCCTGTGCTTCACCGGCCATGTCGACGTGGTTCCGCTCGGCCGCGCCGCTTGGCAGCACGACCCGTTCGGTGCCCAGATCGTCGACGGGCGCTTGTACGGCCGAGGCTCCAGCGACATGAAGAGTGGCGTCGCGGCCTTCGTCACCGCCGCCATCGTCCGGGTCGATCGGCTGCGTGGCCAGACCGACGGGCCCGGGCTGAGTCTGATCATCACCGCCGGCGAAGAGACCGGGTGCGAGGGTGCGTTTGCGATGGCCGCGTCAGAGCAGGCGCGCGAACTGCTCGGCACGGCCGGCGCCCTGGTGGTCGCCGAGCCCACTGCGAACGCGCCCGTACTCGGCCACAAGGGCGCTTTCTGGGTGTCGGCCAAGGCTTCGGGCAAAACGGCCCACGGCTCCATGCCCGAACGTGGCGACAACGCCGTTTTCAAGATCGCACGGGCTGCCCTGGCGCTCGAAGGCTTCGAGTTCGAGACCGGCCCGCACCCGTTGATGGGCGCGCCGACGCTCAACGTCGGCACCGTCTGCGGCGGCCTGAACATCAACTCGGTGCCCGACGCCGCCGAACTCGGCCTCGACATCCGCAGCGTCGCCGGCCAGAGCCACGCGCAGGTGCTGCGCTGCTTGTGCCGCGTGCTGGGACCGCATATCGACTTGCGCACCTTGCTCGACGTCGGCAGCGTCTTCACCGAACCCGACGACCCGTGGATGTGCCGCGTGTTCGAGCTGTGCGCCGCGCGCAGCTGCGGCGTGCCCGAGCGGCGCACCGCTTCCTACTTCACCGACGCGGCGGCGCTGCGCCTGCCCCTAGGCATGCCACCGGTGGTGATCCTCGGGCCGGGTTCGCCCGAGATGGCGCACCAGACCGACGAGTATTGCCAGGTCGAGCGGATCGGCGAGGCGGCGCAGCTCTTTGCAGACCTGATCGACGACTGGTGTGGGGTGTGCGCATGAATGAATCACGTCTGAACCAACTCGGCGCCTGGCAGGCCGCGCGCGCACTCGCCCGGCGCGAGCTGCTGGCCGAAGACCTGGCGCGAGCGTGCCTCGAACGCGTGGCTGCGCGCGACGCCGACGTTCGTGCTTTTGTGCACCTCGACCCCGACGCGGTACTGGCCCAGGCCAGGTCGCTCGACGCCGGGCCGCTGCGGGGCCCGCTGCATGGCCTGCCACTCGGCGTCAAGGACCTGTTCGACACCGTCGACATGCCGACCGCGTATGGCTCGCCGATCTACGCCGGGCATCGCCCGGCTGCCGACGCGGCCGCGGTTGCTTTGTGTCGCGAGGCCGGGGCCCTGGTGCTCGGCAAGACCGTGACCACCGAGTTCGCTTACTTCCACCCCGGGCCGACCCGCAACCCGCACGATCTGGCCCACACGCCCGGCGGCTCGTCGAGCGGCTCGGCCGCGGCGGTCGCCGACCACATGTTGCCTTTGGCGCTGGGCACGCAGACAGCGGGCTCGATCATTCGGCCCGCGGCGTATTGCGGGGTGGTCGGCTACAAGCCGAGCCTCGGCCGGGTGCCGCGCGCGGGCGTGAAAAGCCTGTCGGAAGCGCTCGACACCGTCGGTGGTTTTGGCCGCAGCGTGCGCGACGTGGCCCTGCTCGGCGCGGTGCTCACCGGCGACCAGCGGCTGCTCGAAGCGGGCGCGGCCGTGCCGCCGCGAATCGGCCTATGCTCCGGCCCCGATGCGGCGCACGCCGACGCCGACGTGCAGCGAGCGATGTACGAGGCCAGCGCGGCGCTCGCGCCGCACGCCGCGGCGTTCGCCGACGCGCCCCTGCCCGGTGAACTGCCCGACCTCGTCGGCTTGCAAAAGGCCGTGATGGCGTTCGAGATGGCGCGTGCACTCAGCCATGAACGCCTGCGGCACCGCGAGCGCCTGAGCGAGCGTCTGCGCGCGCTGTTCGACGAAGCGGTGTTGATCCCGGGTGCGCTGCACGCCATGCACCTCGCGCAGGCGGCCGATGCGCAGCGCCGCGTGGACGCCATGTTCGACCGCTTCGATGTGCTGCTCGCGCCTAGCGCCACCGGCGAAGCGCCCGCCGGCACCACAGCCACCGGCGACCCGCTGTTCTGCCGTGGCTGGACGCTGCTCGGTCTGCCGTGCATTCACCTGCCGTTCAGAACCGGAACGCGGGGCCTGCCGGTCGGGCTGCAACTGGTCTGCCGCTTCGGTGACGACCACCGCCTGCTTGCCATCGCGCAGTGGGTGCATGAGAGGCTGACCCGATGACCTGGTCGATCCTTGCGCGCGACGCGCACGGCCACTTCGGCGTGGCGATCGCGAGCCGCTTCTTCGCGGTCGGCGCGCTGTGCGTGTACACGCAGCGTGGCGTCGGCGCGCTTGCGACGCAGGCCCTGATGAACCCGCTTTACGGGCCTGCGGGTCTGGCCCTGCTGAGTGAAGGGCGCAGCGCGGCCGACGTGGTGGGCACGCTCGTGGCCGCAGATGCCGGGCGCGAACAGCGTCAGCTGCACGTGCTGGAGGCCTCCGGGCCGGCGGCGGCGCACACCGGTGCGAACTGCATCGACTGGTGCGGTCAGCTGCTATCAGAGAACTTCAGCGTCGCAGGCAACATGCTCGCCGGACCGCAGGTGATCGAAGCGACCGCTCAGGCCTACCGTGCTGCTGAAGGGCTACCGCTGGCCGAGCGCCTGCTTGCCGCGATGGCCGCGGGCGAAGCCGCGGGCGGTGACAAGCGCGGCAAACAAGCCGCAGCGATGCGCATCCACGCCGACGAAGACCACCCGCAGCTCGATCTGCGCGTTGACGACCACGCCGAGCCGATCGTGGAACTGCAGCGCTTGTACCGCGTGAGCCTGCAGCGCTACCAGCCGTTCATGGCCTGCCTGGCCGGGCGCCACGACCCGGTCGGCCTGACCGACCGCGCCGAGATCGAGGCGCGCATCGACGCTTTCCATGCCGCGCCTGCGGCGCACACGCCGTGAGCGCACTGCTCGAAGTGCACGATCTGCGCACACGCTTCAACACCGACGAGGGCGACTTCTTCGCCGTCGACGGCGTGAGCATCACGGTGGAGGCCGGCAAGACCCTGGGTGTGGTCGGCGAGTCGGGTTGTGGCAAGAGCGTGACCGCGCTGTCGATCATGGGCCTGGTGCCGAGCCCGCGGGGGCACATCGCCAGCGGCTCGATCCGTTTCGAGGGCCGCGAGCTCGTCGGCGCGCCGGCGCAGGCCATGCAAGACCTGCGTGGCAACGGCATCGCGATGATCTTCCAGGAGCCGATGTCGTCGCTCAACCCGGTGTTCACGGTCGGCGAGCAGATCGTTGAGGGCCTGCTGCGGCACCGCAAGATCGGCCGCGCACAGGCCACCGAGCGCGCGATCGAGATGTTGCGCAAGGCGCGCATGCCCGCGCCCGAACAACGCTTTCACGAGCACCCCCACCAGCTTTCGGGGGGCATGCGCCAGCGCGTGATGATCGCGATGGCGCTTGCCTGCGAGCCGCGCCTGCTGATCGCCGACGAGCCGACCACGGCGCTCGACGTGACCATCCAGGCCCAGATCCTCGACCTGATGCGCACGCTGCAGCGCGAGACTGGCACCGCGATCGTTCTGATCACGCACGACCTCGGCGTGGTGGCCGAAGTGGCCGACGACGTGCTCGTGATGTATGCGGGCCGGGTGGTCGAGCAGGCGCCGGTCTGCACCTTGTTCGAAGCGCCGCAGCACCCGTACACCATCGGGCTGCTGGGATCGATTCCGCGCCTCGACACGCAGCGTTCGCGGCTGGCCTCGATCGAAGGCCAGGTGCCGAGTCCGCTGCGACACCGCCGCGGCTGCAGCTTCGCAGAACGTTGCCCGTTCGCCGATGCGCGCTGCCGCACCGAGGTGCCCGGCTTGCGCGAGGTGGGCGCCCGGCATCTGTCGGCGTGCTGGAAGGCACCGCTCGATCCGCAGGTGTTGATGGCCGACCGGGCCGAGGCGCTGGCGCGATGAGTGCGGCACTTCTCGAAGTCGAGGGCCTGGTCAAGCACTTCCCGGTGCGCAAGAGCTTGCTCGGCCGGGTCAGCGGTGCGGTGCGTGCGGTCGATGGTGTCGACCTGCAGATCGCGGCCGGCGAGACGCTGGGTGTGGTCGGTGAATCGGGCTGCGGCAAGTCGACGCTCGGGCGACTGGTGTTGCTGCTGATCGAGCCGACGGCGGGCCGCGTGCGTTTCGACGGGCGCGAACTGGGCACGCTCGACGCCGCGGCACTGCGCGCGCAGCGGCGCGCGATGCAAATCATCTTCCAGGACCCGTACTCGTCGCTGAACCCGCGCATGACGGTCGGCCAGACGCTCGCCGAGCCGCTGATGCTGCATGGCCTGCACCGTGGTCGCCACCCCGAGCGCGTGGCCGAGCTGTTGCAAACCGTCGGTCTCGCGCCCGAGCACGCGCAGCGTTATCCGCACGAGTTCTCAGGCGGGCAGCGCCAACGCATCGGCATCGCGCGCGCGTTGGCGGTCGAGCCGAAGCTGATCGTCTGCGACGAGGCGGTGTCGGCGCTCGACGTGTCGGTCCAAGCGCAGGTCGTGAACCTGTTGCATGACCTGCAGCGCCGCTTCGGCCTCGCCTACCTGTTCATCGCCCACGACCTGGCGGTGGTCAAGCACATCGCCACGCGGGTCGCGGTGATGTACCTCGGGCGCATCGTCGAGATTGGCGACAAGGCCACGCTGTTCGCCGCGCCGCGCCACCCTTACACGCAGGCCTTGCTTTCGGCGATTCCCTTGCCCGAGCCGGGGCTGCACCGCGAGCGCGTGCTGCTGGCCGGCGATGTGCCGAGCCCTTTGAACCCGCCTTCGGGCTGCCACTTTCACACGCGCTGCGTGCACGCGCGGCCGCGTTGCCACGAGCAGGCACCGGTGCTCGAGGGCGACGCCGGGCAGCTTGTCGCCTGCCACTTCTGGCGCGAGATTCCGGTGCCGGTGGTGCTGCCCGGGTCGCCGGTCGTGTCGCCTGCTCGGGCTCGCCTCGACCGCTTGCAGTCGGCGTTTGTCGCGCCGGCACCGGCCGCATGAAGCACATCCTCGCCCATCCACTTTGTTTAAATCTGGAGGCTCACGCCATGAAATTCGATGCCCGATCCGTCTGGCCCATGCTGTTTCTCGCGCTGGCTCCACTGGCAGTCTCGGCCCAGACCTTGCGCATCGGCTTGGCCGAAGACCCCGACGTGCTCGACCCGTCGCTCGCGCGAAGTTTCGTCGGCCGGATCGTGTTCACGGCCTTGTGCGACAAGCTCTTCGACATCGACGAAAAGCTCGCCATTCAACCGCAGCTAGCCACCGCCTACGAATGGTCGGCCGACAGCAAAGCCTTGACGCTGAAGCTGCGCCCGGGCGTGACTTTCCACGACGGCGAGAAGTTCGACGCAGCCGCCGTCAAGTTCAACATTGAGCGCCACAAAACCCTGCCGGGTTCGAACCGGCGCGGCGAGCTGGCGCCGGTTACGAGCGTCGACGTGGTCGACGGCGCCACCGTGCGCCTGAACCTGTCGGCGCCGTTCTCGCCGCTGCTGGCGCAACTAGCCGACCGCGCCGGCATGATGGTCTCGCCCAAGGCCGCGCTCGCCGCCGGCGACAAGTTCGGCGCCCGGCCGATCTGTTCGGGCCCGTTCAAGTTCGTCGAACGGGTCGCGCAGGACCGCATGGTGTTCGAGCGTTATGCGCAGTACTGGAACAAGGAGGCGATCCACTTCGACAAGGTGGTCTACACGCCGATCCCTGACGCAACGGTACGCCTGGCCAACCTCAAGTCGGGCCAGCTCGATTTCATCGAGCGCGTGGCGTCGAGCGATATGGAAAAACTGCTTGCCGACAAGAAGCTGAAGACCTCGCGCATCACCGAGATCGGCTACCAGGGCATCACGATCAACATCGGCAAGAGCGAGCTGGCGCAGAAGAACCCGCTCGGTCGCGACGCCCGCGTGCGCGAGGCCTTCGAGCTGGCGATCGACCGCCAGGGCCTGGTGCAAGTGGTGATGGACAATGAAGCGGCGCCCGGCAATCAGTGGGTCGCGCCGAGCAACGCCTACTACGCGAAGAACGTGCCGATGCCCAAGCGCGACGTCGCGCGCGCCAAGGCGCTTTTAAAGGAAGCCGGCGTGCCGAACCCGAGCTTCACGCTCGTGACGCCGACCACGTCGGACGCACAACGCCTGGCGCTCGTCGTGCAGGCGATGACACGCGAGGCCGGCTTCGACGTAAAGATCCAGGCCGCCGAGTTCGCGACCTCGCTGAACATGGCCGACAAGGGCGACTTCGAGGCCTATGTGCTGGCCTGGAGCGGCCGCGCCGACCCAGACGGCAACCTGTTCAGCTTTCACGGCTGCAAGCAGCCGCTGAACTACGCCGGCTACTGCGATGCCGAAACCGACAAGCTGCTGAACCATTCGCGCTCGGTGCGCGACCCGGCCGAACGCAAGAAGGTCTTCGAGCAGATTACGGCCCGCGTGCTGAAGGAGCGCCCGATCGTCTACTTGTACCACCGCAACTGGCTGTGGGCCTACAACGGCAAACTGGGCGGCGTGCGCAGTGTGCCCGATGGCTTGTTGCGCCTCAGCGGCCTAAAGCTGGCCCCTTGATGCGCGCGCGCTGAGCCACGCCGGCCCCGAACCTTTCGCACGATGTTCGAATACCTTGTCAAGCGTCTCGCCACGATCGTGCCGACGCTGGTGCTAGTGTCGATGCTGATCTTCGGGCTGCAGCAGCTGTTGCCCGGCGACCCGGCGAAGATACTCGCCGGCGAAGAGCAGGACCCGACGGTCGTGGCCTACCTGCGCACCAAGCTCCACCTCGACGAACCGCTGCCGCTGCGTTATGCGTACTGGGCCGGCAGTGTGTTGCGGGGCGATCTGGGCGAGTCGATCCGCACGCAGCAACCCGTCCTGGACCTGATCGTGCAGAAGCTTCCGGTGACGGTCGAGCTCGCGCTGCTGGCGTTCGCGATCGCGCTGGCGATCGGCATCCCGTCGGGCATCGTCGCGGCGATCGGCCGCGGCACGGCCTGGGATGTCGCGGCCAACGTGTTCGCGCTGTGGGGCCTGTCGACGCCGAACTTCTGGCTCGGCATCCTGATGATCCTGCTGTTCTCGGTGCAACTCGGCTGGCTGCCGGCGTCGGGTTACGTCAGCCCGTTCGAGGACCTGGGCGCGAACCTGGCCGCGATGATCATGCCGGCCTTCGTGCTGGGCAATGCGATCGCTGCGGTGTTGATGCGCCACACCCGCAGCGCGATGCTGCAGGTGCTCAGCGCCGACTACGTTCGCACGGCGCGGGCCAAGGGCCTGAGCGAACGCAGCGTGGTCCTGAAGCATGCGCTGCGCAACGCGCTGACACCGATCATCACACTCGGCGCGCTCGAGCTCGGCACCCTGCTCTCGGGGGCGGTGCTGACCGAGCAGGTGTTCACGATTCCGGGTTTCGGCAAGCTGATCGTCGACTCGGTGTTCAACCGCGACTACTCGGTCGTGCAGGGCGTGGTGCTGGTCACCGCGACGACCTACATCGTGCTGAACCTGCTGGCCGACCTGGCCCAATTTCTCGTCAACCCGCGGCTGAGGCGCTGAACCCATGGCCGCTTTGATGGCAGCTTCGACGGCCGTGGTGCCAGCGCCGCACACCGGGCCTTGGCGCCGCGCCTGGCGCCGGCTGCGCCGTCGCCGCGGCGCGCTCGTCGGTTTGGCCGTCGTGTTGCTCTTCATCACGCTGGCGCTGTTCGCGCCCTGGATCGCGCCGCAGGACCCGATCGCGACGAGCTGGGGCGCGATCCGCAAGGCACCCAGCGCAGCGCACTGGTTCGGCACCGACGAGATCGGTCGCGACGTGCTCTCGCGCGTGATCTGGGGCACGCGCGCTTCATTGCTCGCCGGTGTGGTGTCGGTGTCCATCTCGCTGCTGCTGGGCGTGCCGATCGGTCTGGCCGCGGGCTTTCTCGGCGGCTGGGTCGACGGCGTGATCTCGCGCGTCACCGACGCTTTCCTGGCCTGCCCGTTCCTGATCCTGGCGATCGCGCTCGCGGCCTTCCTCGGCCCCAGCCTGACGAACGCGATGATCGCGATCGGCGTCTCGGCCACGCCGATCTTCGTGAGGCTGACGCGCGCGCAGGTGATCAACGCCAAGGTCGAGGACTACGTCGAGGCCGCGCGTGCGGTCGGCAACCCGCCACTGCGGATCGCGCTGCGCCACGTGCTGCCGAACATCACCGCGCCGGTGATGGTGCAGGCCACCCTCGCGATCGCCGCGGCCGTGATCGCCGAGGCCAGCCTGTCGTTTCTGGGCCTGGGCCAGCAGCCGCCTGCGCCGAGCTGGGGCAGCATGCTCAACACGGCAAAGAACTTCGTCGACAACGCGCCCTGGATGGCCGTCTGGCCGGGCGGAGCGATCTTCCTGCTGGTGTTGTCCTTCAACCTGCTCGGCGACGGCCTGCGCGATGCGCTCGACCCGCGCCAGCGCTGACCCCGCGCCAGTATCGACCTTTTCTACTTCGAACGATTCGAGCTCCCATGAACTTTGACTGGAACAACCCCTACCCGACCATCCGCAGCCCGCTGATGGCGCGCAACGTCGTCGCGACCTCGCAGGCGCTGGCCTCGCAAGCCGGGCTGCGCATGCTGCTCAAGGGCGGCAACGCGGTCGATGCCGCTATTGCAGCGGCTGCGGCCCTGACCATCGTCGAGCCGGTTTCCAATGGCCTGGGCAGCGACAACTTCGCGATCCTGTGGGACGGGCAGCACCTGCATGGCCTAAACGCATCGGGGGTGGCTCCGGCGACCTGGAACTCGGGCTATTTTCGCCGTAAGCACGGCGACGCCATGCCAGTGCGCGGCTGGGACACCGTGACCACGCCAGGTGCTGTGGCCGGTTGGGTGGCGCTGTCGGAGCGCTTCGGCAAGCTGCCGTTCGCGGACTTGCTCGAACCCGCGATCGAGCTGGCCGAACGCGGCCACGGCGTCGGCCGCATCGTGGCCGACAAGTGGGGCCGCCAGGTGCCGCTGCTGAAAGACCTGCCGGGTTTCGCTGCGGCGTTCATGCCGCGTGGCCGCGCGCCCGAGCCGGGTGAGCGCTTCGTGTTCAGCGAAGCGGGTGCGACCCTGCGGCGCATCGCGCTCACCAGGGGCGAGGCGTTTTACCGCGGCGAGATTGCCGAGAAGCTGGTCGCGCACTCCAGCGCGAATGGCGGCAGCATGGCCCTGGCGGATCTGGCGAACTACCGCCCCGATTGGGTCACGCCGATCCGGAAGAACTTTGCCGGCCACACGGTGCACCAGATCCCGCCGAACGGCCAGGGCATTGCCGCGCTGATGGCGCTGGGCATGCTCGAAAAACTCGATCTCGGGCGTTTCCCCGTCGACAGCGCCGCGTCGCAGCACCTGCAGATCGAGGCCATGAAGCTGGCCTTCGCCGACACCTACCGCTGGGTCGCGGACGCACGTTTTATGACCGAAGTGACGGCAGACCACCTGCTCAGCGACGGCTACCTCGCTGAGCGGGCGAAGCTGATCGACGTGAATCGCGCCACCGACTTCGCCCACGGCACGCCACCGAGCGGCGGCACTATCTACCTGAGCGCAGCCGACGAGAGCGGCATGATGATCAGCCTGATCCAGTCGAACTACATGGGGTTCGGCAGCGGCGTGGTCGTGCCCGGCACCGGAGTGAGCCTGCAGAACCGCGGCCACGGGTTCACGCTGGACGACAAGCACCCCAATGGGGTGGGGGGCGGCAAGCGGCCCTTCCACACCATCATCCCCGGTTTCCTGACGCGAGAAGTCAACGGCGAGACACAGCCCCAGATGAGCTTTGGCGTGATGGGCGGCAACATGCAGCCGCAAGGACACTTGCAGACCTTGGTACGGATGCTTGTGCACCGCCAGCAGCCACAAACTGCGTGCGATGCGCCGCGCTGGAAAGTGGCGAGCGGCCTGAACGTCGATTTCGAATCGACGATGGCGCCGGCGCTGTTGTCCGACCTGACGGCACTCGGTCACCGTTTCGAAGCGACGGCCGACGCCTACATGGACTACGGCAGCGGTCAGTTCATCTGGAAGCTGTCTGACACGCTGGACGACGGCTACGTCGCTGCGAGCGATTCGCGTCGTGATGGTCAGGCGGCAGGGTACTGAGCGTTCGTAGAGGACCTTGGAGCGATGACGGCGAGTTGAGATCGCGATTCTTGAGCACATCTCGCGACTGGTCATGGCTCGGATCGGGCGATCGGAGCCTGTCCTGAATTTTGTGTGCGAGGCATAGTGTGACCGCTGCTCGATGCGAGCGAGATCGCCGAACCAATCACGCCGGACATGGCCGCCGATCGTGAACTCGCGTGCAAGCTGGCCGAGCGCTTTGCAGCCCACACGTTGCTTACCCAGAAAGCCAACGATGACTGACCAGAACCTGGGCGCGATGCTGCGCGGCAGCTTGATGGCGTTCGTCGAGCGGCCCTTCATGCACCTGTCGCCTTCGATCCCGTGTGCGCCGAACTGACATCTGGAGCTGATCGCGGCCAAACTCGAAGTGGTGCTGGAAGGGGGCATCAAGCGCTCTTTACGTGCCGCCGCGCTCGCTGAAGTCGGTGATGCCGTCGGTGGCCTTCGTCACCTGGGCGCTCGGGTATCGCCCGACGATGCAGGTCATCTGCGCCAGCTATGGCCAGGACCTGGCCGAAAAGCACGCCGACGACTGCCGCAACCTCATGATGAGCCAGTGGTGTGCGCGCACCTCCTCGACCCGACTGCGCGGCGCGCGGCCGGCCGTGTCGGATCTGCGCACGACTGCCGGGGGCGGGCACACGTAAACTGGTGATACTGGGTCTACTCCAACCCGAGGACTTGCAATGGTCATTCTGAAGTGGATATCGATCGTCGTGTTCATTGTCGTGGTGGGCGCCATCGGTGCGGGCCAGGCGGGACTGTTCCAGAGTACCGCACCGAACGACCTCGGCGTCCGGGACGGCAAGCTCAAGCCGCCATCGAACACCGACAACAGCGTGACGAGCCAGGCTGCGCTGTACCCGGATCACCCACAACGAGCGTATTCGGACGTCGCGCCATTGCCGTTGCGCGGTGACGGGCCGGCCACCATCGCGAAGATCAACGCGGTGGTCGGCGCGCTGAACGGCGCGAAGATCGTCAAGAGCGACTCGGACTATCTGTACGCGCAATTCACGACCAGGCTGATGAAGTTCGTCGACGACGTGGAGTTCTGGTACGACCCGGCTGCACGCGTGATCCAGGTCCGCTCTGCCTCGCGTGTCGGCAAGAGCGACATGGGTGTGAACCGCAAGCGCATCGAGGCCGTG
>JANYBE010000133.1 GCA_025360945.1 Rhizobacter sp.
CGATGCGCATCAAGGGCGAATCGGTGCACGAACTCGCCGGCTTTCTGAGCGCAGCGCACGAGCGTTGCATCGCCATTCGCACGCATCGTCCCACCATCGTGCTGCCCTCGTACAACGGCGCACGCAAGCTGCCCAACCTCACGCCACTGCTCGCGCTGCTGCTCGCGCAGGAAGGCGCGCAGGTGCTGGTGCACGGCCCGATGCTCGACGCCGGCCGTGTCAGCACCGCCGAGATCTTTCACGACCTCGGCCTGCCGTTCGCCAGCAACGTTGACGAGATCGACAACGCCTGGGCGCGCCGCGAACCGGTGTTCATCGCCACCTCCGACCTGTGCCCGCCGCTCGCGCGCTTGCTCGAGGTGCGGCGCGTCGTCGGCCTGCGCAACTCGGGGCACACGATCGCCAAACTGCTGCAGCCATGCATCAAGGGCACGGCGCTGCGTGTCGTCAACCACACGCACCCAGAGTACTCGGCCGCGCTGGGCGAGTTCCTCACGCACACGCAGGCTGACGCGGTGCTGATGCGAGGCACCGAAGGCGAACCGGTCGCAGACCCGCGGCGCGCGCCTCGGCTCGACGTCTTCATCCACGGCCAGCTGAGCACCGATCTGTCGCGCCCGGCGCACGAGGGCGTGCTGACCGAATTGCCGGTGCTGCCGCGCAGCAACGACGCGGCCACCACCGCCGTGTACATCCAGGCGGTCGTCAGCGGCGAGAAGCCGGCGCCGGCACCACTGACGCAACAGGTCGAATGCCTGATGCGCGCGCTGGCGGCGATCAATCAGACCGCACCACGGGAGCAGATCGCATGATCGGACGAGTGAGCCTGGTGGGCGCCGGGCCCGGTGACCCGGAGTTGCTGACCTTCAAGGCTGCGCGCGCGATCACGCGTGCAACGGTGCTGCTGGTCGACGACCTCGTCAGCGATGGCGTGCTCGCGTTCGCGAACGCCGCGGCACGTGTCATTCACGTCGGCAAACGTGGCGGCTGCGCAAGCACACCCCAGGCCTTCATCGACAAGCTGATGCTGGCCGAGGCGCTCAAGGGCGAGGAGGTCGTGCGTCTGAAGGGCGGTGACCCGTTCATGTTCGGCCGTGGCGGCGAAGAGGCCGAGCGCTTGCGCGCGCACGGCATCACGGTGGACGTGGTCAACGGCATCACATCAGGGTTGGCAGCCATCACCTCGCTGGGCGTGCCGTTCACGCATCGCGAGCATGCGCACGGCGTGATCTTCGTGACCGGCCACGCGCGCGCCGATGGCCAAGCGCTGCACTGGCCGACGCTCGGTGCCGCGGCGGCGCAAGGCCTCACGCTCGTGATCTACATGGGTGTGAGCGCGATCGACACCTTGCAGGCCGGGCTGCAGCAAGTCTTGCCCGCGCACACGCCTGCCGCCGTGGTTCAGCACGCGAGCCTGCCTCAGCAGCGGCAGGTGTTTTGCAGGCTCGGCACGCTCGCCGCGCAGATTCACTTCAAAGCCATCGGCAGTCCAGCGATCATCATCGTCGGCGATGTGCTGCGCGGCATGAGCAGCCTATCAAACTCGCCGGGTGCCGCACGCGCTGCCTGAGGGCGTTCGCCACGTCGGTTGCGCTTATCGCATCTGTTGCGTGCGGCAATTCGGCATCTCGCTGCGCCGCATAATGCGCGGCGAATGACCTTAGGGAGAGCCGGATGAAGGAACTGGACAGGCTCAATCAGCTGACCGAATCGCACGGAGCGCTGCGGCCCGGCAAGGGCATGATTTCGGGCGTGATTGCGCTGTCGCTGGCGGTCCTGTGCTTTCTAGGAGCGCTCGCCTTCCACTGGCCCGAGTACCCGACGACGCCGCAGCTGCGCCAGTCGTACAACGTCTACGTGATGCGCCAGCTGCTGTTCTGGTCGCTGGTGCTGGCGGGGGCGTTGTCGCTCTATAACATCGTCAGCGGGCGCGCACGCTGGCTCGCGCTCGCGGCTTTCGTGCTGATCGGCCTGTCGCTCGCGCTGAGCGGCCACAAGGTGCCAGTGAACAGCAATTTCCCCGACAACACACAGTACATCGGGCTGGACTGGTTCATCCTCGACCTGCTCGGCTCGACGTTGATATTCATCTTCATCGAGAAGCTGTTCGCACTGCGCAAGGACCAGCCGGTGTTTCGCGCCGAGTGGCAGACCGACTTCCATCACTTCATCGTCAACCACATGGTGGTCGGCTTCGTGCTGCTGGCGACCAACCTGGTGGTGCACAAGCTGTTCGGCTGGGCCGCGAAAGACGGCGTCCGGTTCTGGGTGCAGGGCCTGAACTTCTGGGTCGCCCTCTTTCTGATCGTGCTGGTCGCCGACCTGGTGCAGTACTGGGCGCACCGCGCCTACCACGAGGCGCCGCTGCTGTTGCGGCTGCATGCGGTGCACCACAGCGCCAAGAGCATGGACTGGCTGGCCGGTTCGCGCCAGCACATCCTTGAGCTGGTCATCACGCGCACGCTGGTCCTCGCTCCGATCTACGTGCTTGGATTCAGCAAGGAAGTGATCGACGTCTACATCATCATCGTCGGCTTCCAGGCGGTGTTCTACCACGCCAACGTGAGCGTGCGGCTGGGGCCGCTGCGTTACGTGATCGTGACGCCCAACTTTCACCACAGGTATCACTCGCAGGAGGACGACGCGATTGACAGGAACTACGCCGCACCCTTCACGTTCCTCGACTACTTCTTCGGCACTGCGGTGAAGTCGCACCGCGCGTGGCCCGAGCATTACGGCGTCGTTGGCGATTACGTGCCGAGCGGATTTTTCAGGCAGCTCGCGTTCCCGTTCGTGTGGCGTCCCTGATCTTCGATGTCGTTGTCGTCGGCGCGGGCGCGGCCGGGTTGCACTGCGCCGGTATCGCCGGCCAGCGCGGCCTGAAGGTGCTGCTGATCGATCATTGCGAGAAGGTCGCCGAGAAAATCCGCATCTCCGGCGGCGGGCGCTGCAATTTCACCAACGCCGACACGGGTCCGGCGAACTTTCTGTCCGCGAATCCGCGCTTCTGCCGCTCGGCGCTGGCGCGCTACACGCCGCAGGACTTCATTGCGCTGGTGCAACGCCACCGCATCGCGTGGCACGAGAAGCACAAGGGTCAACTCTTTTGCGACGACAGCGCCGAGAACATCATCGCGATGCTGCTGCACGAGTGCGACGCCGGCGGTGTGACGCGCTGGCAGCCCTGCGCGGTGCACGCGGTGCGACACGGCGACGCGGGTTTCGAGCTCGACACCGGCCGCGGGGTGGCGCGCGGCCAGCAGCTGGTGATCGCGACCGGAGGCTTGTCGATCCCGAAGATCGGCGCGACCGATTTCGGCTACCGCATCGCACGACAGTTCGGTCACTCCATCCAGGAGACGCGCCCCGCGCTCGTGCCGCTGACCTTCGACCCGGTGACCTGGGCGCCATTTGCCGCGCTGTCGGGCCTGTCGCTGGAGGTGAAGGTCGAAGCCGGTGCTGGCAAGGCAAAGGGCGCGTTCCTCGAAGACCTGCTTTTCACGCACCGCGGCTTGAGCGGCCCCGCGGTGCTTCAAATATCGAGCTTCTGGCAGGCCGGCACGCCGCTGCGCCTCGATTTGGCGCCCGATCACGATCTCGGCGCTGAACTGCTGAGCGTCAAACGCGACTCGCGCCGCGTGCTCGGCAACGAGCTCGCCGAGCTGATCCCGCGCCGCTTGGCTGACGCCTGGCTCGCCTCAACGCCCGAGCTCGCCGACAAACCCATGCCCGACCAGCGCGACCGCGACTTGGCGCAGCTGGCCGACCGCCTGCACCGCTGGGAGCTCAAACCCCAGGGTAGCGAGGGCTACCGCAAGGCCGAGGTCACCGCCGGCGGCGTCGACACCCGCGAACTCAGTTCGCAGACCCTGCGAAGCCAGCGCGTGGCCGGCCTGTTCTTCATTGGCGAGGTCGTCGACGTGACCGGCTGGCTCGGCGGTTACAACTTTCAGTGGGCTTGGGCGAGCGCAGCCGCCTGCGCCCGAGCATTGGCGCCGTTGCACAGCTGACGATTTGCCAGCTATAATCGCTCTCTTTGCTAGCTACACCAACCTGTACATGACTACGATTCGCGTCAAAGAAAACGAGCCATTCGACGTGGCGCTGCGCCGCTTCAAGCGCACCATCGAGAAGCTCGGCTTGCTGACCGACCTGCGCGCTCGTGAGTTTTATGAAAAGCCCACTGCCGAGCGCAAGCGCAAGAAGGCGGCCGCGGTTAAGCGTCACTTCAAGCGCGTTCGCAGCATGCAGCTGCCGAAAAAGCTGTTCTGATTCTGCGGCGCTGAACCGTTCGCGGTTCATGTCTGAATGAAAGCCCGCTCCAGCGGGCTTCGTCGTTTGTGCCCCTTGAAGGATCGAGCATGAGCCTCAAAGACCAGATCACCGAAGACATGAAGGTCGCGATGCGCGCCAAAGACGCACCGCGCCTGCTGACGATCCGCGGCTTGCTCGCCGCCTGCAAGCAGCGCGAGGTCGACGAGCGCATCGTGCTCGACGACGCTGCGGTGATCGCGATCGTCGACAAGCTCGTGAAGCAGCGCAAGGATTCGATCACGCAGTTCACTGCCGGCAACCGTCCTGACCTGGTCGAGAAGGAAGCCGCTGAACTGCTGGTGCTGGAAGGCTATCTGCCGCAACGCCTTGGCGCCGACGAGATCGCCGCGCAGGTCGCCGCCATCGTCGCCGAGCTCGGAGCCAGCGGCTCCGGCGACATGGGCAAGGTCATGGGCGCGGTAAAGGCCAGGCTCGCGGGTAAGGCCGACATGAGCCTGGTGTCCGCCGCGGTCAAGAAGGCGCTGACGTCATGAGCGCGCCGGCAATCCTAGAACTGAGCGCCGATGTCTGCGTCGCCCCGCAACTCGATCCGGCCGCGATGGCCTGGGCCGCGCAGGCCGGCTTCAAGAGCGTGATCAACAACCGACCCGACTTCGAAGGCGGACCTGACCAGCCGACCAGCGCGACGATGGAAGCCGCAGCCACCGCTGCCGGCCTGCGCTACGCCTACCTGCCGGTCGCGCCAGCGGCGCAAACGCCCGAAGAGATCGCGCGCTTCGCCGCGCTGCTGGCAGAGTTGCCCAATCCGATCCTGGCGTTCTGCCGCAGCGGTACGCGCTCGGGCAAACTCTATCGCGCCGCCACCGGCACCTGAAGATTCACAGCCCAGCGATCTTCATCCGGTCGATCAGCACCGAGCCGATCGTTTTGCTGCCCATCGTGTAGGCGTCGGCGCCCACGGCGCCTATCCCCAGGAACATGTCGCGCAGGTTGCCGGCGATCGTGATCTCGTGAACCGGGTACTTGATGTGCCCGTTTTCGACCCAGAAGCCGGCCGCGCCGCGCGAGTAGTCACCGGTCACGTAGTTCACGCCCTGGCCCATCAGCTCGATCACGAATAGACCGCGGTGCAGTTTCTTCAGCATCGCATCCAGGTCGTCGCCCGCGGCCGTCAACCGGCTCGTCAGCGCGAGGTTCTGCGAGCCGCCGGCGTGACCGGTCGTGCGCAACCCGAGCTTGCGCGCCGAGTAGGTCGATAGGAAGTAGCCCTGCACCACCCCTGCCCGAACGACGTCGCGTTGGCGTGTGAGCACGCCTTCGTCGTCGAACGGCGCACTGCCCTTGCCCCGCGGCGTGTGCGGGTCTTCATGGACGTCGATGTGCGCCGGCAGCACGCGCTGGCCCAGGCTGCCCTGCAGGAAGCTGGACTTGCGGTACAGCGCACCGCCGCTGGTTGCCTGCACATACGCGCCGAGCAGGCCCGAGGCCAGCGAGGACTCGAACAGCACCGGCACCTCGCAGGTCTTGATCTTGCGCGACTTCAGGCGCGACAGCGCGCGTTCGGCCGCGTAACGCCCGACCGCCTCCGGGGCCGCCAGCTCACCCGGTGCGCGCATTGAGGTGTACCAGGCGTCGCGCTGCATGTCCTCGCCGCGGCGCCCCGGCGTGGAAGCGATCGGTGCGACCGACAGCGAATGGCGCGAGCTCGAATAGCCGCCGCGAAAACCGCCGCTGTTGCCGGCGAAGAAGTGCGACTGCTGCGCCGATACGCCCGCGCCTTCCGAATTGGTGATGCGCGCGTCCACATTCAGAGCCGCAGCCTCGCAACGCAACGCAACCTGCAATGCACCCTCGGCGTCGATTGCCCAAGGGTGAAACAGATCCAAATCGCGCGCCGCCTGCGCGGGCGTGGCGATGTCGTCGGCCTCGGGCAGGCCGGCAGCCGAATCCTCGGCGGTGAAGCGCGCGATGTCGTGCGCAGCGCGCACCGTCTGCTCCAGCGCGGTGCGTGAAAAATCGGACGTGCTCGCGTTCCCGCGACGTTGACCGGCGTACACGGTGACGCCCATCGACTTGTCGCGGTTGCGCTCGACATTTTCCGACTCGCCCTTGCGCACCGACACCGACAAGCCCACGCCTTCGGACACTTCGACCGCCGCATCGCTCGCGCCGAGCGAGCGCGCGAAGCTCAGCGCGTCCTCGATGTACTGCTGAAACTGTGCGCGGCTGTAGGCGAAACCGGGCGCAGGCGTTGCGGAAGACGGGGAGCGAGACATGGGCGGGCGTATCCGGTGAGCGCAGGGCGGCGCGCGACTATCATAACCAGCCCCATGCCTGCCACCTTGCTCGATGTCCACCGCGCCACCCGCCTTTGATGCCGATGACGAGCCTGCCGGCTCGGGCCTGCTGGATCGCCCCAGCAAGACGCGCCTGAAGCAAGCCTCGCACGCACTGCAGGATCTGGGCGAGGCCGTGGTCGCGATGCCCGACGCCCGCCTCGACGGGCTGGCCATCGCCGAGCAACTTCTCGACGCGATCCGCACCTACAAGAAGACACGCACGCACGAGGGCAAACGCCGCCAGATGCAGTACATCGGCAAGCTGATGCGCGTGCACGATGTCGAGCCGATCCGCCAGGCCGTCACCGACATGCAACTCGGCCGCGCGAAGGATTCGCTTGCCCTGCATCAGGCCGAACGCTGGCGCGCCGAGCTGATCGCCGATGACGACGCCATCACGCGCTGGATCACCGAGCACCCGCAGACCGACGTCCAGCAGCTGCGCAGCCTGATTCGCGCCGCGCGCAAGGACGTCGCCCTCGTGCCCGAAAAGCGCAGCGGTCGTGCCTACCGCGAGCTGTTCCAATTCATCAAGCAACACCCTGTCGATGAGTGAGCTGCCAAGCGTCCGCATCGGCCTCGTCTCGATCAGCGACCGCGCGTCGAGCGGCGTTTACGAGGATTTGGGCATCCCCGCGTTGCAGTCGTGGCTGGGCACGGCAGTGCGAAACATCATCCACTGGGAGACGCGCCTGATCCCCGACGACCAATCCGGCATCAGCGCGACCCTGGTCGAACTCGTCGATGCGCAGCGCTGCGATCTGGTGCTCACCACTGGCGGCACCGGCCCGGCTCCGCGCGACGTCACACCAGAGGCCACGCTGGCGGTGGCGCACAAGGTGATGCCGGGCTTCGGCGAGCAGATGCGCCAGATCAGCCTGGCCTTCGTGCCGACCGCGATCTTGTCGCGCCAAGTCGCGGTGATCCGCGGCACCGCGCTGATCATCAATCTTCCGGGTCAGCCCAAGGCGATCGCCGAAACGCTCGCCGGCTTGCCTGCTGGAGCCAATTCCACGCAACCGCCGGTACACGGCATTTTCGCCGCGGTGCCGTACTGCGTCGACCTGATCGGTGGCCCGTACATCGACACCGACGCCGCTGTCTGCAAGGCCTTTCGGCCCAAATCCGCGCAGCGCCAGTTCACTTCACCAGCTGGCTGAAGCGCTCCGCGTCGAAGCTCTCGGTCGTGTGCGCGTCGGCCGGCACGCAGTCGTCCGAGGGCAGCTCACGCGAGCGCGCCGAGAGTTTCTCGATTGCCTGCCACAGCAGCGCGATCTGGTGCTCGTGCCCGGAGGCGTTGTCAATCAGTCCCTTCATCGCATGCGACATCGGGTCGTCGCCCTGCGTGATGCCGTAGGCCGAGAAACCCATCTTCGCCGCGGCCTCCTCACGCGCGCTGTCGGCCGTCTTAAGTAGCACGCGCGCCGGGTTGCCGACCGCCGTCGCGCCGGGTGGCACTTCTTTCAGCACCACCGCGCTCGCTCCGATGCGCGCACCGTCGCCGACCGTAAAGCCCCCCAGCACCTGCGAATTGGCGCTCACGATCACGCCGCGCCCCAGCGTCGGGTGGCGCTTCGCGCCCTTGGCGAGCGAGGTGCCGCCCAAGGTCACGCCTTGATAAATGGTGCACTCGTCGCCAATCTCGGCAGTCTCGCCCACGACCACGCCCATGCCGTGATCGATGAACACACGCCGGCCGATGCTCGCGCCGGGGTGGATCTCGATGCCCGTCAGGAAGCGGCCCATGTGCGAGATGAAGCGCGCCAGCCAGTGCAAGCCGTTGCGGCGGCACCAGTTTGCGCGCCGGTGCAGCACCAGCGCGTGCAGGCCGGGATAACAGGTGAGGACTTCCCATGCGCTGCGCGCTGCGGGGTCGCGCTCGAGGATGCAGGCAATGTCTTCACGCAGCCGCTCAAACATGGGTTGCTCGGGAGTTGGTTGCAGACCAGTTTAGCGGCTGCGGCTGAAACGTGCTTTGTCCATCGCACGCGCCACGCCGCGCAGGATATGCACCTCTTGCAGCGTCAGTTGAGCACGGTTAAACAGGTGCTGCAGGCGCGGCATCAGCTTGCGGGGCACGTCCGGATCGAGGAACTCAATGGCAATCAGCGTCTGCTGCCAGTGCTCGAGCAAGCCTTGCACCGCCACGCCATCGGCACGCTGCGCGTCGGGCGTGCGCGCCTGCACCGTAAAGCCACCCAGGGCCTGGCGCCAGTCGTAGGCCAGCAGCTGCACGGCCTGCGCCAGATTCAGCGAGCCGTAGTCCGGCAGCGTCGGGATGCTCAAGGCAACGTGACAGCGGTACACATCCTCGTTGCTCATGCCGAAGCGCTCGGAACCGAACACGAAGGCGACGCGATGTGCCTGCGGCACCAGCTCGGTGAACAGCTCGCGCGGCGCACGCGTCGGCGGCCCGAAGTCGCGCGGCGTCATCGCGGTCGCGCACGCGTAGGTGATGCCATTGAGTGCCTCGGTCAGGGTGGCGACGACGCGCGCGGCTAGGAGCACATCGGTCGCACCGCTCGCCATCGCGTGGGCTTCGGCGTGGTGCTGCACGTCGGGCCAGCGCGGGGCGACCAGCACCAGGTCGTCGAAGCCCATCACCTTCATGGCCCGCGCGGCGGCGCCGACGTTGCCGGCGTGGCTGGTGCCGATCAGGATGAAGCGCGTGGGGTCGGAGCGGGTCATGGGCGGCAGGATAAAATGGCGATTATCCGCACGGCTCGCCCGTGCTCTGCTCTTTGTCTTCGGCCGGCTGCGCCTTGACTTCGCTTCGCGAAGTCGGCCTGCGACGCAACGGCCAATAGCCGTTGTCCCCCGCCAGCCCTGCCCGCGCCGTGCGTGTCGCGCTCCTCTTCTCGACTCGATAGGTCTGTCATGTCCCAAGCGCTTCACCCCATGCTCAACACGGCGATCAAGGCAGCGCGCAGCGCTGGGGCGATTATCAACCGCGCCTCGCTCGACCTCGACTTGCTCAAGGTCAACACTAAGTCGCCGAACGACTTCGTCACCGAGGTCGATCACAAGGCCGAGGCCGTGGTCATCGAAACGCTGCTTGGCGCCTACCCGGGGCACGGCATCCTCGCCGAAGAATCGGGCAGCACCCACGGCACGAAAGACAGCGAGTTCGTCTGGATCATCGACCCGCTCGACGGCACGACCAACTTCATTCACGGCTTCCCGTTCTACGCGGTCTCGATCGCGCTCGCGTTCCGCGGGCAGGTGCAGCAGGCCGTCGTCTATGACCCGACCCGCAACGACCTGTTCTATGCCTCCAAGGGGCGTGGCGCGTTTCAAAACGATCGCCGGCTTCGCGTCTCGCGCCGTACTCGCCTGGCAGACTGCCTGATCAGCACCGGCTTCCCGTTCCGCAAGGGCGACAACTTCAAGCGCTACATGCAAATGCTCGAGGTGATCATGCCGGTCTGCGCCGGCCTGCGCCGACCGGGCGCCGCCGCGCTCGACCTCTGCTACATGGCCGCCGGCTACACCGACGGATTGTTCGAGACCGGCCTGAGCCCGTGGGACGTCGCCGCCGGCTCGCTAATGATCACCGAGGCCGGTGGCCTGATCGGCAACTTCACCGGTGAGTCCGACTACCTCTACCAGCGCGAAGTGTTGGCCGCCAGCCCGAAGATCTACGGCCAGCTGGTGCCGCTGCTGAGCCCGTTCAGCCGGGTGATCGCGGCCGACGGCGACACTGCGGCAACCGGGCCCGTCGCCGCACCTGCCCTGACGCCTGAATCCGCGCTCGCCGCCGCACCGGCGAAGCGGGCCGCCGTGCGCATTCGCAAGGACTCGGGCGCAACACGCTGAGCTGACCACGGCGCAGCGTCATGTCAGAGTCGCTGCTCTCAGCCCTGCCAGGCGCCAGCGACGCCCTTCGCCGCGCAGCCTGGCTGCGCCCGCTGCTTGGCCATCGCATCCTCAACGGCCTGGCCGTCGGCTTCGGTCTGGCCTGCCTGACGGTGCTGGTGTTTGTCTTCGCGGGCGATGCCATCGCCGCGTCGGCCTCGGTCGGAATGCTGATCCTGAGCATTGGCGACCAGACCACGCCGGCACGCGGCAAGCTGCGCCAGATCGCACCGCTGCTGTGGATGGCCGCACCGATGACGCTGGCGGTGCAGCTCGCGCACCTCGTGCCGCAGCACGCGACGCTGCTGATCGGCGCGCTCGTCTGCATCGGCGGCTTCATTGGCATGCTCGCCACGGCCTGGGGCGTGCGGGGTGCGCCGCTCGGCTTCGCGCTGCTGCTGGCCATCGTGTTCGCGATGTCCACACCGCCGCCGCCGGGCTGGCGCAGCGCCCTGATCCACGTCGCATGGTTCCAGTTCGGCGCTCTGCTGTACGGCGCGTACGCGGTGCTCAGCGCGCGCGTACTGAACACGCGCTTTCGAACCCAGGCGCTTGCCGAGGCGCTGGCCGAACTGGGCGCGATGCTGCGTCAGCAAGGCGCGCGCCTGGCCGCCACCGGCGACCGGCGCGAGTCACAGCTGCGCGCACTGCTGGCCGAGCAGGCCGTGCTCGCCGACAAGCTGCAAATCGCACGCGATCTGGTGCTCGACCAGCCGCGATCGGCGCGCCAGATGCACCTCGCCGCGATGCTGATTGGTGCTATCCGACTGCGCGAGCAGTCGCTGGCGATCGAGCTCGAACTGGACATGCAGGCCACGCGCAACGAGGCGTTGCCGAGCCTCGAGCAGGTGCAAGCGATGGAGGCGCTCTGGTGCGATTTCGCCGAGCAGCTCGATCGCGTGTGCTGGAGCCTGTTCAGCGACGCGGCGCTAAACACGCCGCCGTTGCACGCCAGCGCGGACGGGGAGCACTTGCCCGCCGCGCTGCGCGGCGCCTGTGCCTTGATGACGTTCGAGATGCTAGACATTGTTCACTGGGCCGACGCACGCAGCCCCGCACCACCGCCAGAGCTCACCGCGCGCGCCCGCGACTGGCCGCGCTTCAGAACCTCCATGCGCTGGCCGATCGCGCCGCTCAAGCGCGCCCTCACCGGGCGTTCGCCGGTGCTGCGCTACGCGACCCGCGTGGCTCTCGCGCTTGGCGTGGGCTACCTCGTCGCGCTGCACCTACCGTGGGCCGCGCACCCGCACTGGATCCTGCTAACGATCGCGGTCGTGATGCGGACCAACATCGCACAGACGCTGGAGCGCCGCAATGCTCGGCTGCTCGGGACCTTCATCGGCTGCGTGCTGGTAACGGCTCTGCTCAGCCTGCACCCGAGCGTGCCGGTGCAATTCGCGCTGCTGGCACTCGGCGCCGGAGTCGCGCATGGTTTCGCGCAGGTGCGCTACCTGGTCGCAGCGACGGCCGCGACCGTGCTCGCGCTGATCCAGGGCCATCTGCTGCACACGGCCGGCGAGTTCGCGCTGTTCGAGCGCCTCGCCGACACCCTGATCGGCACCTTGCTCGCCTGGGGTTTCAGCTATGTGTTGCCTGCGTGGGAGAGGCGCCAGCTGCCGGCGTTGCTAAAGCGCCTGCAGAACGCGCAGCTGCAACATGCGCGGGTTGCCCTCGGCGAGGTCGAACTCGCGAGCGCGAACGCCGACTGGCGACTCGCGCGGCGCGAGGTGCACGACTGCCTCGCCGCGATTGCCAACGCGGCGCAGCGCGCCCAGGCCGAGCCGCGCGCGGTGCGGCCGCCGCTGGACCTGCTCGAACGCGTGCAGCTGCGCAGCTACCGCTTGCTCGCGCAACTCGGCGGTGTACGCACCTGGCGCGAGCAGCCGCAGGCCGTGCCCTCGGCCGATGCCGGCGCGCTGCTCGCGCGCTGCCTCGCGCAGATCGGTGCCGCGCTGGAGGCCGTGGGCGCATCGAGCGGTACGCCCGCGCCGATCGAGGCCTTCACCGAGACCGTATCGGCGCACGAAGAGGCCACCGTGCTGCGCCGGCGCCTGGTCGATGCGGTCGGTGAAGCGCGCGCGCTCGGCGCCGACCTCGGTGCCGCCCAGGCCTGGGAGGC
>JANYBE010000426.1 GCA_025360945.1 Rhizobacter sp.
GCGACGAAATCAGCAGCGGCTGCTGCATCATCAAACCGTTCATGTTTTCTCCGTGAATGTGGGCGATGCCTTCGCAATTGATTGTGACCCAGCCACACGGCGTCATGGCCTCCTGGCACGCATCGTTTTCATTCAGCAGCTGCGCCGTTTCACCGCGACGCCTGAGGTCGACTCGCAGGTGCTCATGCTGCGGGCCGCGCTCGACGCCGCGTTCGCGCTGAACTCGCGCCTGCGCGGCTACGTGCTGGACGAGCAGGGCCGCGTGCGCCCCAACGTACTCGCGTTCATCGACGGGCGGCGCTGCCGTGACCGCGTCAAGCTCGACGACGTGCTTGCGCCCGACAGCGAAGTGCATGTGCTGCAGGCCCTGTCGGGCGGTTGAAAAGGAGCTTCGCGATGGACCAACGCGCCTCGGTCGCGACGCGTAAAGTCCTGTTCGAGATCCGCCGCCGCTGGAGTTTCTGGGCCGTCGCACGGGTGCACTTTCTCGGCGAACCCGTGTCGATGGTGTTGCCGTCGCAACCGGGCTTGTGGGCGGGCGACGACGGCGGTGACCGCTGGGCGACGGCGTGGCCACGCCTCCCCCCGGACCCATGCCGTGCCTTTGGGTGATGCAGCCCCTCGACAATCGATTGATCGCCCGAGGGGATGCGGGCCGGCTTGAGGCGGCCCGGCGCTCGGCCGGTGTGCGAGAGTGTGGTGAACATCGCACGAACTGCCCATGAACGTGGGGCCGACCCCCAAGCGAGGGATGTCCTGTCACCGACTGCGGCCGAAAATTGCAGCATGCGTCGGGCCCGTGATCGCGGGCTCCGCTGATTTGCCGAGCGGGCACCGCCACCCGCTTCGTGCGCGAGGACCGTCATGCCGCAAACCTTCAACGTCGGTGCCCGTTCCCTCTTCGTCACTGCGACGGCCTGGGTGTTCATCGTCCTCGCGGCGTTGGCGAGCGTTTCGGCGCTGGTGCAAAACGCTGCGGTAGCTTCGCTGATGCCCGGCCTGCAAGTCGCTGTGGAGCGCAATTCTTTGCCGCTGTTCACCGGCCTGTTGATCGGTTACCTGCCGTGGGTCGTCGGCGCCGGCCTCGTGATGTCGCTGGCCACGCTCGCGTCGGCCATTGGCCTCTTGCTGCGCCTGGATTGGGCGCGCCGCACCTTCATCGGCCTGCTGATCGTTGCCATCGTCGCCAACCTGCTGGGCTTGTGGCTGCAACAGGAAGTCGTGCAGTCGGTGGTCAGCAATACGCTTAGCAGCGTTGCGATTCCGCAGCAGGCGATGGGTGTATTCGGCGGCTTCGTGACCGCAGCGCGGGTGATGGCGATGCTGATGACGCTGGTCGGTTGCGCGCTGCTGGGCTGGATCATCCGCCGGCTGATGTCGGCCGGCGTGCGCCAGGAGTTCGCCTGAACTTTGCTCAGCGGCTGTGGCCGTTCGTGTAGAACCAGCGCCCGTCCTCGCGCACGAAGCGGCTGATCTCGTGCAGTCGCTGGGCGCGCCCGGCGAGCTTGTTTCTGGCGACGAACTCGATCATGGCGTGATCGGCGTCGACGATGGTGTGGCGCCTCACCTGCAGGCCCAGCCATTTCAGACCTGGCTCGTTCGCGTCGAGTCGCGAGGGGCGCGTGCTCGGATGCCAGGTCGCAAGCAGGTAGTCGATCAGGTCGAGTGCGAATGCGCTGTACCTTGAGCGCATGAGCGCCTCGGCCGTCGGCGCGTGCAAATACAGCGGGCCGGCGTGGTAGAGACCGCAGCAGACGTCGTGCGACAGGCCCGAGCCGCAGGGGCAGGGCACGTTCACAGGGTGAGCTCCCAGATCTCGCCGACCAGGTCGTGGCCGAAGCTGCGGTGCGGCTCGCTCTTCACGAGCACATAGCCTTGCTTTGCGTAGATGCCGCGCGCAGCCAGCAGGATGGCATTGGTCCACAGCGTGATCTTGCGGTAGCCCGCACGCCGCGCGAAGCGCTGGCATTCGTCGACCAGCCGCTCGCCCAGGCCCAGGCCGCGCGCCGAAGGTTCGACCAGTAGCATGCGTAGCTGCGCCACGCCGTCGATCACGGCGTGGGTGGTTTCGTCGCGCGCCTGCACAAGAAACACGCTGCCCACGTTCGCACCATCGCGCTCGGCGATCCAGCAGGCCTCGCGCTTCGCATCAAAGTGCTCCAGAAAATCGGCGGCGATGCGTGCTACCAGTGACTCGAAGCCAGCATCCCACCCGTATTCGTCTGCGTAAAGCCCGCCGTGGCGCGCGATCACCCAGCCCATGTCACCGGGGCGGTGTGCGCGCAGCAGGACCGGCCGCGCGTGCGTCTCGGCCGGGGCGCCCAGCATCTGCTCGATGCACGCCATTGCGGCCAGCAACTGCTGCTGCTGTGCCTCGCCGAGCGTGGCGAGCAAAGCGCTCACGTCGGCTTGGGAGCGGGTGTCGATCGGCGCGAACGCGCGCTTGCCCGCGGCCGTGAGGCTCAGGTGCTGATGCCGCGCATCGGCCG
The DNA here is from genome assembly GCA_025360945.1 of Rhizobacter sp. Classification (GTDB taxonomy): domain Bacteria; phylum Pseudomonadota; class Gammaproteobacteria; order Burkholderiales; family Burkholderiaceae_C; genus LMDS01. Next base: position 2,490 of record JANYBE010000426.1, read on the forward strand.
CCGCGCGCGCGCTCATGACCAAGCCGCGTTCCTTCAAGCTGCGCAGCAATCGGCTCAGGTAGCCGGTGTCGAGATCGAGCTCTCGAGCGAGCTCGGTGGCGGTGAGCTGATCGCGGTGCGCCAGCTCCCACAGCAGACGCGATTCGGTGAGCGTGAACTTGGACGCCAGCAGGCCTTCGTGCAGCACGCCGATGCGGCGTGTGTAGAAGCGATTGAACCGGCGGATCGCTTCGACACGGCTGGAGCCGGAGGTATTCATTTGTCAATTCTTTCGCAACAAGTTGACAAAAGCAACTGATAGATTGCTTTCCGTTTGCATCCGGAAAGTCGAAGGCTTGCGCCCGCATCTTGAAAAGTAATGGACCGCATGCCCGCCGCGCCTTTAGGTGGCGGCGCCGCCTCTGTCACGCCGCGGCAGGCGCTGCGCCCGAATCGCTTCATCCCGCGCTCTGGCTTGGGCACCAGTTCTGCCATCACGCCGATGCGGCCGTGCCCAGCGGCTTTGCGCAGCTCGATGCCCAGCTCCCTGGCCGCGGCTGGCCCCGCCGCGCGCTCACCGAGCTGCTTTTGCCGCACCCCGGCGTCGGCGAAATCCGCCTGCTGGCCGGCGGCCTCGTCGCCACCCAGAAGGAGAGCCGGTTCGTGATGTTCTTTGACCCGCCAACCGACTTGTCGGCGCTCGCACTGACAGCACTCGGCTTAGATGTCGAGCAGCTGCTGATCATCAATACTTGCAGCCGCGTGATCCCCGGCAGCGACAGCCTTTGGGCGCTGGAGCAGGCGCTCAAAAGCGGCCATGTCGGCGTCATGCTGGCATGGCTGCCACCGCGTCTGCGCAGTGAGCGGCTGCGCCGCCTGCAACGCGCCGCGCAGCGCCCGATGGCGGCGCCGCTGCGCCTCGTACTGCTTGCCGGTGGCGCCGGTGTGCTCGCGGTGCGCGAGCTCAAGCGCCGCGGCCCACCGCTCGAAGCGGCGGTGAAACTCGAACTGCGTCCGGTGCTGGACAAGACCGCACGCGAGCGCGCCGCGGCGATCATCGACTCTGCCGGCTTGCACGCGGCCACGTTCGTCAACCTCGCCGCGTCACGCGCTTCACCTCGTCGTGCGCCTGTGGTCGGGATCGCCCCGCATCAGCCGCTGCGGTCGCTCGAGACTTTCACCGCGACGCTTGCGAACGACCCGACTCAACCGGCGCTGGCGAGCATCGATGCGCACCACAGCGCCGGCGCGAACGCCTGCGTACGCGCGCTCGATGTCAAGCCCGACCACTGGCCCACGTTGCCACCCGCGTTCGACACCCGTTTGGAGCCCTTTGCCCGCGCCGACACCGGCGAGCAACTGTTGCATGGCGCGCCGTGGCGTTGCTCGCGCGGCTGGTGGCGTGGCTTTGTCGGCACAGCACCTTTGTGCGCCGCTTCACGCTCGTGATGCCGGCGGCGCGCTGGCGTAGAACTATCGCTCGCGCAAACCGGTCGTGCCGCCAGCGCCGAGCTGGTTTCGACAAGGAAGGTTCGGCTAGGTCACGCGCCCGAACCACCACACGCTCAAGCTCGCTGCCAGCACGACCAGTAGCGCGCCGAGCGCGGCGAACAGCGCGCTGATCTCGGTCTCCTTCTTCTCGACGATCAGCCTGGTGGACAAGCCCTGATAGACCTTCTTCAGGTCTTCGGCCGTGCCAGCGTAGAAGTAGTCGGCTCGGGTCAGGCTGGCGATGCCCTTGAGCGTGTCCTCGTCGAGCCGCACCCGCATCGACCAGCCCTCGAAGCCGATCGTCTCGCCCTCTTTGGTGCCCACGCCGACGGTGTAGACGCGCACGCCGCGGTCGGCCGCCATCTTCGCGGCTTCGAGCGGATCCGGGCCGGTGGTGCGCTGACCATCGGTGAGCAGGATGATCGCGGCCGACGGGTACGAGCCCGGAGGGACCGGCGTGAACTCGGGCCGGGGCTTGTCGTTGGGACCAGGCGGCATCGCACGCTGGCCGGTGATCTGCGCCAGGTCGATGCCCGCGTCCGGAAACAGCGTGGCCAGCGAGAGCACGATGCCGCTGCCGATGGCCGTGCCGCGCTGCAGCTGGAAGCGATCGATCGCGGCGACCACATCGTCGCGGCTCAGCGTCGGCGCCTGCACCACTGCAGCGGTGCCGGCGAATTGCACGACGGCGATGCGCACGCTGCGCGGCAGCTCGGCGACGAAGGCCTTCGCCGCTTCTTTTGCGGCGGTCATGCGATCGGGCAGCACGTCGGCCGCGCGCATGCTGCCGGACACGTCGATGGCCAGGACAATGGTCTCCTGCTGCGATGGCAAGGTGATCACCGCGGCGGGTCGTGCGGCAGCCAGCAGCAGCGCGGCGATTGCGACAAACAGGAGCGCCGGTGGCAGATGGCGGCGCCACGCCACGCTCGTGCCCAGCGCCTCGCGGACGAGGGCGAGGTTGGCGTAGCGCAGCGTCGTCTTCTTGCGCCGGCGTTGCAGCCACACGTAGAGCAGGACCAGCAGCGGCAGCGCGATCAGGCCCCACAGCATCTCGGGCCAGATGAAGGTCATTGGCAGGTCCTTCATCGCGTCACTCCACCTGCTGCGACGAGGTGCGCGGGCACGCCCGCGCGCCCGGCCGTGCCGCTCCAGTTCGCGAGGCGGCTGCGCTGCTTGCGCAGGTCGGCGAAGCGCAGGATGGCGTCCATCAGGTCATCGTCGGTGGCGAGCTCCAGCGTGTCGACCCCGGCACGTGCAAGGCCCCGCAGCAAGGCTTCTTCGCGTCGCTTGGCGGCAGCCCTGAAGCGTTCGCGAAAGCCGCGGTCATGGGTATCGACGAGCAAGTGCTCGCCGGTCTCGGCATCGCGCAGCGTCAGCAGACCGATATCGGGCAAATCCATTTCGAGCGGATCGAGTAGGCGCACCGCGGTGACCTCGTGGCGCCGCGAGAGCTGCGCGAGTGCCGCTTCCCAGCCCGGCGCGCTGATGAAGTCGGAGACGACGAACACGGTGCTGCGGCGTTTGACGATGCGCTCGCCAGCAATCAGCAGTTCGCGCAGCTTCGTCGCACCCGGCGCCGATTGCTCGGGCCGTGCATGCATGCGTTGCAGCAGGTTCAGCACATGCGTGCGGCCGCCGCGGGCCGGGATCACGGTATCGACCTCGCTGCCGTACAGCAGCGCACCAACGCGGTTGCCGTGGCGCGTCAGCAGCCGCGCGAGCACGGCGACGAATTCGGCGGCGACGCCGCGTTTGCTTTGCGCGTCGGAACCGAAATCGACGCTCGCGCTCAGGTCCACGAGGAACCACGCACCGAGTTCGCGGTCTTCGGTGAACTGGCGCACATATGGCTGCTGCAGGCGCGCGGTGACGTTCCAGTCGATGTGGCGCACATCGTCATGGTGCTGGTATTCGCGCAGGTCGGCCAGATCGAGCCCGGCGCCGCGCCACAGCGTGCGGTAATCGCCTTGCAGCAGGCCGTCGAGACGGCGAATCACCGTCCATTCGAGCCGTTTGAGCAGCGCCTCGCTGTCCATCGATTTCACCGCCGTTCAGGCACTCGTCGCCAGCGGTTTGTCGGGTACCGGGATCTGCTTCATCACGCGCTGCACGAGTGCATCCGCCGTCAGCCCCTCGGCGAGCGCCTCGTAGCTCAGCACCAGCCGATGCCGCAGTACATCGCTGACCAGCACCGTCATGTCTTCGGGCAGCGCATAGCTGCGACCGCGCATGAAGGCCAGGGCGCGCGCGCCTTCGATCAGGCCGATGGTCGCGCGCGGACTCGCCCCGTAGCTCAGGTACTTGGCCTGATCGGCCAGACCGTAACGATCCGGCCGGCGCGTCGCACTGACAAGCTTGACGGCGTACTGCATCAGCGACGGATCGACGTAGACCTTGCGGCATTCTTGCTGCAGCTCGGCGAGCTGGCCCATGCTGGCCACTGCCGACACCGTGGTCGCGGGGCCGGTCACGCGCTGCGCGATCACGAACTCTTCTTCCTCGCTCGGGTAGTCGACCAGCACCTTCATCATGAAGCGATCGACCTGGGCTTCAGGCAGCGGGTAGGTGCCCTCGGTCTCGATCGGGTTTTGCGTCGCCATCACCAGAAACGGCTCCGGCACCTTGTGGGTCTCGCCGGCGATCGTGACCTGTCGCTCCTGCATCACTTCGAGCAGCGCGCTCTGCACCTTGGCGGGCGCACGGTTGATTTCGTCGGCCAGCAGCAGATGCGTGAACACCGGCCCGAGCGCCGTTGAAAACTCTCCGGTGCGCGGGTTGAAGATGCGTGTGCCCACGAGGTCGGCAGGCACCAGGTCGGGCGTGAACTGGATGCGCTTGAAGCTGCCGCGCAGCGTCGCAGCGAGCGTCTTCACGGTCAGCGTCTTCGCCAGTCCCGGCACGCCTTCGACCAACAGATGTCCTTGCGCGAGCATCGCGACCATCACGCGCTCGAGGAAAGCGTCTTGCCCGACGACGACGCGCTTGACCTCATACAGGATCTTCTCCATCAAGGCGGAGGCGTGAGCGCTGCTGCTGGTGTCCATTCGGGTGACTTTCGACTAGGTTCAGAACGGCGGCATGCCTGCGGCGGTTGCCGCGTTCTCGATCGGCACAGCAAAACCGATG
>JANYBE010000222.1 GCA_025360945.1 Rhizobacter sp.
GCCTTCGGCTGTGAGCGACCACGGGTTAAGCCCGCTGCGCCATTGCTCTTCCTGACCGCGGATGACGTCGCCGTGGCCATAACTGAATACCGTGGTAGCGGCCGCATCCTCGATGCGCTCGGCGAGCAGGAACGGCCCGCCTCCCTCCACCGGGTTCGCCAGCAGCGCGCAGCTAAACCCCAGGCGTTCCAGGCTGGGCCGCATTTCGCTCTCGAGGTAGGCGCTAAGCTCCGCGCGCCGCGCCGGGTTTTGGCTTTCCGTTTTGATCGCCACCCGGCGCGCGAGCTCGGCGACGAAGCCGCCGCCATCGAAGTAGCGCTCAACTTCCTTTATGGTCTCGGCACGGCTCATCCGGGTCCTCCGCAATGGTGCAAGCTGATGCTGGCATCGTCCGCGAGATTACCGCGACAGCGGCCGCAACGCCAATTGCAGCCGGCGCCTGTGCCGGACCCGCGCTGCCGCCGCAGTGGACGAGGCCGCAGGCGGCGCCTGACTTTGCGTTTTCCGCGCCTTTGGGTTGAAATAGGGAAACCACCCGGAGGGAGCATACCCATGAGCATCGTTCGCCATCAGCCAGGCACCTTCTACAGCGCCGCCGTCGAATACAACGGCTTGGTATACGTATCGGGCCAGATTGCCGACGACCGCACGCAGCCGGTCAAGCAGCAGACCGAGGAGGTGCTGAGGAAAGTCGACGCGGTGCTGGCGCTTGCCGGGACCAGCAAATCGAAAATCCTGTCGGCCAACGTGTGGCTCGCCGATATCGGCGATCGCGACACCATGAACGCGGTGTGGACCGCCTGGATCGATCCGGACAATCTGCCCGCGCGCGCGACGGTGCAGGCCGCGTTGGCGACGCCGGCTACCCTGGTGGAGGTTGCGGTGATTTGCGCCAAGTGAGCTTGATCGGGGCGCGCTGGTTGCGCTGGTCACACTGGTTCGGGGTGCTGGCAAGCGCGGCTTTGTTGGCGGGCTGCTTCAATACCCTGGATTGGCGGGAATTCCGTTCGGCCGATGGCCGTTTTACGGTGACCCTGCCGGGCAAAGTCCTGCATGACAAGCGCGAGCTGACGACGCCGGCCGGAACGCTCTCGATGCATATGGATTCGGTCAGCGCCGGCAGCGCGATATTCGGTGTGGGGTACGCGGATTATCCGCCAAGCTATTTCGCGCGGGTGCGCGCGGAGACCGTGATCAGCGGGTTGCGCGATGCGTTGGTGAAAAACATAGGCGGCGGAAAAATCATCGAGGTGCCGATCAGCGGCAAACCTTATCAGGGCATCAGCCTGCATGCGGATGGCGGTCAGGGTGAGCACAAGCTGATACTGGATGCGCGGCTACTGGTGTCAGGAAATCGCCTGTATCAAGTGGTGGCGATCGGTGAGGCCGGCAAAGGACGCATTGACCGGGATGCGTTGGACCTGTTTTTTAATTCGTTCCGGATAACCGAGTAATTTCGAGGGCTGCCCATGGGTAGCAACATCGAGGTGGCCTCTAATCCACGTTGGGTCTCGCGCAGGCCAACACAATTCAGGATAACTCATGTTTGACCACGTCAAATTCGGAGTGAGCGACTATGCAGCGAGCAAGGCGTTCTTCCTCAAGGCGCCCGCACCGCTCGGCCTAGCTGCGGGCTCGGAGGGGCCGCCGGCCTACGGTGTCGAGCTTTGCACAAAGGCTAACGCTTCGTTTTGCCTGTACCAAACCGAGGAGAAGCCGGCCGATCTTCACTTGGCGTTCACCGCCGAGAATCGCCAGCAGGTCGAAGCCTTCTATCGCGCGGCTCTCGAGGCGGATGGCAAAGACAATGGTGTGCCTGGTCTGCGCCCGCCCTGCCACGCGAACTACTATGCCGCTTTTGTCATTGGTCCGGACGGGCACAACATCGAAGTGGTCTGCCACGAACCCGAGGCCTAGTCCTTTCTTCAAGCGAACCCACTCTGGCTTGCATCGCCAGGCTCCGCGGTCCGCTTAGGTCAAACGTCAGGCGCCGGTCACGCATTCGAGGAATGGCTCCGCGGAGATCAAGAGAATTTGCGGTACTTCCGAATACGGGACTGCTGCTCGACGGTCTTGATCGGCACGAAGTGCATGTTTGGACGCTAGACGGCCTCGCTGATCGCCGCGGCGTCGGCCGCATCGGTCTTGCCGCGCTTGCCGCGCTTGCCGCGCTTGCAGCTCATGCGATACGGCGTCACGAACTTCGGCGCCATGCGTTTGACGGTGTGTCCGCACTGGGCGAACATCCGCGCCCAGTGGTGCGCGCCGGAGCACGCTTGCATGCCGATGGTGCACGGCGGGAGCGCGGCTGCCAGCTCATGCAGCTTGGCGCGCGGAACGCTCGGGCGGCGCAGATCAACTTGTCCACTCTGGTTGACCCCGTGCAGTGCAAACACGTTTTCGGCCAGATCAATGCCAACATTCACAATAGCCATGGACTTCTCCTTCCGAGTGAGTTGATGAAAGATCGCACTTCCCATCGTGGCACTCTGTTGCCGGTCTCCGCATCGCGGAAGCTCGGGACGGGGAAGTCCCTTCCATTCGTTGGGCGTCATAGACTCCGTTACTTCCGTTGAAAGGTCTGCCATGCAAATTGACGGCGCCTGCCATTGCGGTCTGGTCTCGTTCACGGCGGAGGTCGATCCTGCGCGAGTCATGGTGTGTCACTGCACCGACTGTCAGATACTTTCTGGCGCGCCCTTTCGCGTCGTCGTGACTGCTCCCATCGAAAGCTTTGTGCTGCGTGGCAAGACAAAGTGCTACGTCAAAGTCGCTCAGAGCGGCAACAAGCGGGCACAGGTCTTCTGTCCGGAATGCGCAACGCCGTTGTTTGCCACCGCACCCGAAAATGCGACTCAAGTCATCATTCGCCTCGGTTGCGTGACGCAACGCGCCCAGTTCGTGCCGGCAGTTCAAATCTGGCAGCACTCATCGCAGCCGTGGTTGTCTGAGCTTCATCGCATTCCGGGGTCATCGGAGCAGCAAGCCTTCCTCGCCGCCCCGCAAGTGCCGTCACACCAGGGATCGTCATGACCACCATCGGCCTCAGTCATCTCAATCTGCACGCGAAGCGAGAGCTCCTCGACGAGCTCAAAGAGTTCTATTGCACAGTCGTCGGTTTGCGCAATGGCCCGCGGCCGCAGTTTAGGAACTTTGGCTATTGGCTGTACGCCGGCGGCGATCCGATCGTTCACTTGTATGAGGCCGATCCAGATGAAGAACGAGATACGCGAGTCGTGACAACCTTTGACCATATTGCGTTCGATTGCACAGACCAATCCGAAGTCGAAGCCGAGATTGTTCGCCGCGGGCTGCAATACAGAGCTACAAAGGTCCCTGGCTCACAGCAAGTCCAGCTTTTCCTGAAAGATCCTGCGGGAAATGGCGTCGAGCTCCTCTTTGAGAGCATCGACGCTTAAGCCATTTTCGAGCGGACACTCTCCGGCTGGATTTGCCTGCGCGGTTTGCTCAATTCAAGAGATTAGCCCTCACGAGGGGGTGAATCTGATGTGTCGGACAAATGAGTTCAAGCAATGACCACGAAGATCGCGCTGTCTGAGTACCTTGTCATATCACGCGGGCAATGGGACAAGGACTTGTCGCGGGAAGAGATACAGGAAGCGATCGACAGCTTCTACGTCTGGCACGACCGGCTCGTGAAGGCGGAAAGTTGATCGCCGGGCAACGACTCGCCCGGGAGCGAAAGACCGTTTCAAGAAGCAGGATCACTGACGGCCCGTTCACCGAAACCAAAGAAGTGATTGGCGGCTACTGGTTCATGCTGGCCAAAAGTCTCGAAGAGGCCGCGGAACTCGCCGCCGGGAACCCGTGCCTGGCCTGTGGATTGGTTAGCGAGGTTCGGCCTATCGAATCGGCGCGCGCAAGCGCCTTTGCGGTGACGAGCGAAACACCGACCGAGAGCGGTGGCAGATCATGACGACTGCACGCACAGTCGTGAGGGCAATGGCGAGGCCCAACCCATCTTCAAGCGGACCCGCCGCGGCGGTCTGCTTAGAGGTAAAACATCTCACCTGATGGATCATCACGTGGCTGCGCTGCTGGATTCCGCAATCGGCGCGCTGGCTGTTTTTTCCCCTCGCGGCAGCGATGCCCATTCTGCATCGCGAACAACGTAGCTCCAAGGAGGCCTCTCGTGGGGACATCGCTCAGGTACGCGATCAAGTTTGTCGACAACATGGAAAAGGCGGTTCGATTTCATGTCGAACAGTTGGAGCTCAAGCTGCGATTCCAGTCTGCGGAATGGAGTGAATTCGACACGGGTCCGACTACGCTTGCACTCCACGTCGCTTCGGCCGAGAACCCGGCCGGTACGTGTCAGCTCGGCTTCGGCGCAGCTGACATTTCGAGCTTCCATGCCAGGGCCGCAGGCCCAGGAGTTCAGTTCACGTCCCCGCCCACGGCCTTGCATGGCCAAAGGATCGCGAAGCTGCGCGATATCGATGGCGCCGAATGCAGCGTCAGTGGCCCATAGGGGCAGGAGCGCAAAGGAGAACATCTTGAACAGTCCCGACACCGACAAGGTCTTCGCCGGCTCGGTTCCTAGGCTCTACAACGAGTATCTCGTTCCGCTGATCTTCGAGCCCTATGCCGTCGACTTGGTGGATCGGCTCGCTGCGCGACCGCTTGCCCGCGTGCTCGAGATCGCCGCGGGTACTGGCGTCGTGACCCGCAGACTGGCATCGGTGCTGCCGGAAGGCGTCTCCCTCGTGGCCACGGACCTGAATCAGCGATGCTGGACCAGGCCGTCGAGGTCGGGACCACGCGCCCCGTGCAGTGGCGTCAGGCAGACGCCATGCAACTGCCCTTTGATGACGGCGGGTTCGACGCGGTGGTCTGCCAGTTCGGCGTCATGTTCTTTCCCGACAAGGCCCACGCGTTCTCAGAGGCACGCCGGGTTCTCAAGGCAGGAGGTGTTTTCATGTTCAACGCGTGGGATCGGATCGAAGAGAACGAATTTGCGCACACGGTGACGAACGCGCTCGAATCCCTCTTCCCTGCAGACCCGCCGCGCTTCATGGCCCGCACGCCCCACGGCTACCACGTGCTTGCGACCATCGAACGGGATCTGAGACTGGGCGGGTTCACGGGGCCGTCCCGCATCGACACGGTTGCAGCGCGCAGCCAGGCCGCGTCTGCGCGGATCCCCACGATCGCGTACTGCCAGGGCACACCGCTGCGTGGCGAGATCGAGGCGCGCGACAAGTCGCGGCTCGGCGAAGCCACGGACGCCGCGGCACACGCCATCGCCCAGCGCTTCGGGCCGGGGCCTGTCGATGGCAAGATTCAGGCGCACGTGGTTGCGGTCGAGCGCTGAGCGGCGCCAGTACGCGGGCGACGATCAAGCACGCCACCACCGAAGAGACGTCGTTCGCCCAGTGCCTGATCGACGCCGCCGTCTATGATGCAAAGAGGCGGCGAGCTTCAGGCTTGCCGGTGCCGCACAGTCGGCGCATGGCCAGGAGTCTTTCGATGGTCGTTCGTGTGGTCAGGTTGGGAAGTGCGCGGGTCGAAGACGAAGGCACACGCATCGGAACGGTGCGCCGCCCGCCGCGCGGTGTCCCGAAGACAGCGTTCGCATTGCAGGACTGGTACGACGTCTGGTTTCCGAACCTGGCTCCCAGCATCGAGACGATGAAGCGCGGGCAGGCGGCGCTGACGCCGGCCCAGTGGAGGGCATTCGGCAAGCGCTACCGGACCGAAATGGCCAAGCCTGAGGCCAGCCATTCGCTCGAGTTGCTGGCGGTGCTCTCACGCAACGGCAACTTCTCGGTCGGGTGCTATTGTGCGGACGAATCACGCTGCCATCGCTCGGTGCTGCGCGCGCTCCTGGCTGAAAAAGGTGCCGATGTCGAGCCGCCAACGCCGTGATGCGACCGGCATCCCGCTGTTGACCGGACAGCATCCCCACGAGGCACGACCATGACCGAGCAAGACATCCGAATCGTCCTTGAATTCACCCCCGAAGACCGAACCTGGATTCGCATCACCCGGGTCGACGTTCCGCGCTTCTGGCAAAACCATTCGGTGGCGCCAGCGCTCGGCGACGTCGTCCGCGTCGGAGGTCGGCAGTTCGTCATCGATGCGCGCGTCTGGGAGCACGACGGCGCAGGGCCCACGCTCCGGCTTTACCTCGGCAGTGGACATGCGCAGAGCGACACGAGCTTCGGCTGACGAGGCGCCCCACTTGCAAGTGCATCGACTCGTTCTCGGCCTGCTGCTCGCCGCACCGCTGTGCATGGTCGCGGCCTCCCCCGCGGCCGCCGCGCCGTGCGATGCGGACGCGTTTCGCGAGTTCGATTTCTGGCTCGGCGAGTGGCAGGTGCACACACCGGACGGCAAGCTCGCCGGCACCAACCGCATCGAGCGCGAGTACAACGGCTGCGTGATCCACGAACGCTACACGACCGGCCGCGGCTACAGCGGCGAGAGCCTGAACACCTATGACGCGTCGCGCAAGGTCTGGCATCAATCGTGGGTCGACGATGCCGGTACGCTGTTGCTGCTCGAGGGCGGCATGGTTGCGGGCAAGATGGTGCTCGAGGGCCAGACCATCGGAAACGACGGCCAGCCCGCGAAGCAGCGCATCACCTGGACGCCGAACCCCGACGGCAGCGTTCGACAGCACTGGGAAGTCGTCAACGCGAAGGGCGCCTGGAGCACCGCTTTCGACGGCCTGTACACCAAGAGCCGATGATCAAGGCGTCGACACTGGCGGCGTTGCGCCTCGTGCTCGGCCTGCTGCCAGTGGCGGCGATCGGCCGGCAACTTGCGATCCGCGTTCAGGCCGGGTTCAGCGTCCTGAATTTCTTCAGCTACTTCGCGAACTGTCGAAACCTGTTCGCTGCGCTCGTGCTGCTCGCAGGCGCTGCGTGGGCTGGCACGGCGCGCCCGCCGTCGGCCCGGCAAGCCCTGTTTCGCTACGCCAGCGTGGTCAACATGACCATCGTCGGCATCGTGTTCGCTGTGCTGCTGCGCGACGTCGAACTGGGCGCGCTGCTGCCCTGGGTGAACACCGTGGTGCACAGCGTCATGCCCGTCGCCGTCGTGCTCGAGTGGCTGCTCGCGCCGCCCGCCAGGCGGCTCGGCGCTCGCCAGTGGCTGGCATGCCAGCTGTTCCCGTTCGCCTACCGGATCTACGTGCTGCTGCGCGGCGCCGCGACCGATTGGTACCCTTACCCGTTTCTCGACCCAGCCCGTCTCGGCGGCTATGCAGGTATTGATCCGTATGGGATCGGCATCGCCGTCGCGTTCTTCGCCGTGGGCTGGGCGCTGGCAGCGCCGAGCCGCGGCCTGCGCCAATCGTAAGGGAGCCCGCATGTGCCGCAGCATCAAGACCTTGTTCAATTTCGAGCCGCCCGCGACCGACGAGGAGATCCGCGCTGCCTCGCTGCAGTTCGTGCGCAAGCTCAGCGGCTTCAACAGTCCGTCCAAGGCGAACGAAGCGGCCTTCGATCGCGCGATCCAGGACATCAGCGCCGCGGCGCATGCACTGATCGATTCGCTCGTGACCACCGCCGACCCGCGCGACCGCGAGGTCGAAGCGGTCCGCGCCAAGGCCAGGACGGCGGCCCGATTCGGCGCCCCACCGCTGCCCTGAGAAGAATTTCTCGATGTGCAGCTTGCCACGCTTCGCCGCACTGCTCGCGACCGCGCTGCTCGCGCTCGCCGCCCGTGCTCAGCCGGCCCTGATCGTGCCGCACGGCGAGTCCGAGCGCGCCTGGGTTCAGGCGGTGACAAAGCGCATGAGCACCTGCTTTACTGCGCTCGGGCCCCGCATCAAGCTGGCCGAGGTGGCCGCGCTACCGCCGCAGTCCGAGATGATCGCCGGCGTTCTTCTGCCGGTCTCGGGCATGCCCGTCAATGACGGCTACAACTACATGCTGATGATCCATGGCCCGAGCAATGCGGGCTATGTCGTACAGGTCGGCGGCTTCGCCGGCAGCCAGACGCTGTTCGGCCCGCTGCGACTGGACACCGAGTGCGCCGTGCCGTCACCACCCGCGACAAAATCGATTCAGCCTGCGCCTTCGGCCTTCACCACGGCAGGCTGAGATGAACTCCTCGATGCATTGGCCGCTGCTCGCGGCCTTCGGTCTCGCAAGCCTGGTGCTCGCCGCGACGCCGGGACCGGGCGTTCTCTACATCGTCACGCGCACGCTGGCACAGGGGCGACGTGCCGGCCTCGCCTCGGTGGCGGGCGTGGCGCTGGGCAACCTCGGCAACGCGATGGGCGCGTCGCTCGGACTGGCGGCCCTGTTCGCCGTGTCGTCGCTGGCGTTCACAGTCGTCAAGTTCGCTGGCGCGGCATACCTCATGTGGCTGGGCGCCAAGGCGCTGCGAGAGACGAGCGCCGCAGCGCCGCCTGCCCGGTTCGACGCGCCACGACACGGCCGCATCCTGCGCGACGGCTTTGTCGTCGCGCTGCTGAACCCGAAGACCGCATTGTTCTTTGCCGCATTCCTGCCGCAGTTCATCGACCCGGCCGACTCTGCCGTGCTGCAAAGTGCGAGCTTCGGGACGGCCTTCGTCGCAATCGCCGCGTGCACCGACACGGCCTATGTGCTCGCGGCGGGTGCTGCCGCGCCAGCCCTCTGCGCACTCGGGCGCGCACGCACGCTTGGGCGCTACGCCACCGCGCTGGTCTACCTCGGGCTAGGCGTGTTCACCGCCCTCATCGACCCCAGGCCGCGATGAACGCGCGCGCCTGGGCACCGACCTCGGCCGCATTCTGGCCCGGCTTGTAGAGCGCCGAGCCGAGGCCGAAGCCGTTCGCGCCAGCCGCGCGGTACACCGCCATGCCTTCGGGCGTGATGCCGCCTACCGGCAACAGCGCCGTGTTGGGGTCCATCACCGCGCGCCACGCCTTCACTACCGGCGGCGTCAGCATCTCGGCCGGGAACAACTTTAGCGCGTTCGCGCCGGTGGCAAGTGCCGCGAAGCCCTCGCTGACGGTGGCCACACCGGGCAGGCAAACCATGCCGAGCTTTACCGCCGCGCGCACCACGTCGGCGTTGAAGTTCGGCGAGACGATCAGGCGCCCGCCGGCCGCGTGCACCTCGCGCACCTGCTCAACCGTCAGCACCGTGCCGGCGCCGACCAGCGCGGACGGCAGCGTGGCGGCCATGGCTTCGATGCTCGCCAGCGGCTGCGGCGAATTGAGCGGCACCTCGATCAGCTGCCAGCCAACGCCCACCAGCGCGGTGCCGATGCTCACGGCCTCGGTCGGCCGTACACCGCGCAGGATCGCAACCAGCGGCAGAGTGCGCAGCGCCTGCGCGAAGCGGTCGTCGTGTGGCGTCATGCCCGGATTCTCGTCGCAATGCTGAACAGGCCGTTCCAGGTGGCTTGCGCACCGATGCTGCGCACGCGTACATCGCGCTGCGCGAGTGCGCGTTCGTACCGCTTCGTCAGCACCTCGGCACCGATCACGACGACCTGTTCGTCGCCCTTCAACTGGCGCGTGCGCAGCTCTTCGCCGATCACCAGGCCAGAGAGGTAACTCGGTCGCTCGTTCAAGCGCAAGCGATCGAATAGGGACAGTGTGCGCACGCTGAAGGCGGCCTGCAGCAGCCCGGGGCTGCGCAACGCGTGCGCAATGCCGGCATCGAATGCGGTGTCGACCAACTCGGCGTCATTTGGCGGCAGCGACCGCGCCAGGATCGAATGCTGGCGCAGCAGCGCGTAGAACTCGCCTGTCATCAGCGTCTCGAAGCTCTCGATGCGGCCGCCTTGGACCCGTACCCATTTGCTGTGCGTACCCGGCAGCACGAAGATGCCCGCGTCGATGTCGAGCAGACGCAGCGCGCCAAACACCTGGGTCTCTTCGCCGCGCATCACGTCGGGCACGCCGGTGTGCTCGCAGCTCAGGCCCGGCACGATCGCGATGCGGCCGGGTTCGACCCAGGCGAGCCGCGCTGCCACGTCATCCAGATTGGCCGAGCAGGCGCAGTACGGCGCCTCGATCCAGCCCTGCTGGCTGCCGGCCATGCCGCTGATCAGGCAGCGCGCATCGGATGGCGCCATCCAGTCGCCGAAGAGCTGGTTGAACACTGCACCGAACTCGCCCTTGGGCACCGTCAGGATCCCGCGCGCGAACGCGCGCTCCTCGAGCACTGCACCGGCGTCGTCGAAGCGTGCGCCGCGCAACGAGGAGCTCCCCCAATCGACGGCTATCCACGCCATCAGTGGTTGTCCCGCGGCACGAAGGCGCCACGCTTGCCGACCAGGAAATCGAGATCGACGCCCTGATCCGCCTGGAGCACATGGTCCACGTACAGCCGCCAGTAGCCACTCGCCAGCGGCGGCGGTGGTGCCTTCCATTCGGCCAGGCGCGCTGCCAGCTCGGCATCGCTGATGTGCAGCTGCAAGCGCCGCTGCGGCACGTTGAGCTCGACGATGTCGCCGTTGCGCACGACCGCCAGCGGCCCGCCCGCCGCCGCCTCGGGGGCGGTGTGCAGCACGACCGTGCCATAGGCCGTGCCGCTCATGCGCGCGTCACTGATGCGAACCATGTCGGTGACGCCCTTGCGCAGCACCTTGGGCGGCAGCGGCATGTTGCCGACCTCGGCCATGCCAGGGTAGCCTTTGGGGCCGCAGTTCTTCAGCACCATCACGCAGGTCTCGTCGATATCGAGGTCTTCGTCATCGATACGCTTGTGGAAGTCCTCGATGTCCTCGAACACCACCGCCCGACCCTTGTGCACCATCAGAGACGGCGTAGCCGCGCTCGGCTTGATCACCGCGCCGCGCGGCGCGAGGTTGCCGCGCAGTACGGCTATGCCGGCCTTCTCCTTAAACGGTTGGCTCAGGGGCTGGATTACCTCGGCGTTGTAGTTCTGCGCATCGGCGATGTTCTCGCCCATCGTCAGACCGCTGGCGGTCATCGCGCCCAGATGCAGGTGCTGCGCGATCTCCTTCATCACGACAGGCAGCCCGCCGGCATAGCAAAAGTCTTCCATCAAGAATTTGCCGGACGGCTGCAGGTTCACCAGGCACGGTAACTCGCTCGCCAGCCGGTCGAAGTCCTCCATCTTCAGTTCGACGCCGATGCGCCCGGCGATCGCGATCAGGTGGATCACCGCGTTGGTCGAGCCGCCGATAGCGGCCAGCGTCTTGATCGCGTTCTCGAAAGCCTCGCGCGTCAGGATCGTCGAGAGCAACTGATCGTCGTGCACCATCTGCACGATGCGCCGGCCGGCGCTGCGCGCGAGCAAGTTGCGTCGACCATCGACGGCCGGGTACGCGGCGTTGCCCGGCAGCCCGACGCCGAGCGCCTCGACCATGCAGGCCATCGTGCTGGCCGTGCCCATCGTCATGCAGTGGCCGTGACTGCGGTGCATGCAGCTCTCGGCGTCGAAAAAGTCGGCGAGCTTGAGCGTGCCGGCGCGCACCTGCTCGCTCATGCTCCACACGCCGGTGCCCGAGCCGAGCTCCTGGCCGCGCCACTTGCCGTTGAGCATCGGGCCACCGCTGACGCCGACTGTGGGCAGGTCAACGCTGGCAGCGCCCATCAGCAGCGACGGCGTGGTCTTGTCGCAGCCAACCAGCAGTACGGTCCCATCGATCGGGTTGGCGCGCAGCGATTCCTCGACGTCCATTGAGGCGAGGTTGCGGTAGAGCATCGCGGTCGGCCGCAGCAGCGTCTCGCCGAGCGACATCACCGGGAACTCCAGCGGAAAGCCGCCCGCTTCCAGCACCCCCGCCTTGACATGCTCGGCGATGGTGCGGAAGTGGGAATTGCACGGCACCAGCTCGGAGTACGTGTTGCAGATGCCGATGACCGGCCGGCCATCGAACTGGTCCTGCGGCACGCCGCGGTTCTTGGTCCAGCTGCGGTAGATGAAGCCGTAGATGTCCTCGCGCCCGAACCACTGGACGCTGCGCCAGCCGGGTTTCTTCGCCATTATTTGATCGCTTGCACTTTGGCGTAGAGGG
>JANYBE010000225.1 GCA_025360945.1 Rhizobacter sp.
GGGCGTAACGGTGCCGGGGAAGGGCCTGCGTGAGAGAAGCTCCAGCAGATCGTTCGACGCCGAGGTCAGGTCGTAGTCGACGGTGTTGACGAGTTGCAGCTCGAGCTCGACGCCGAGCGACAGCGCAGACGATTTGCCGAAGGGTTGCAGAGGCATCTCAGTTTCCCTCAGTGTGGGCTTCGCGTGCGAGCAGCAATGCGCGCTGCGTGAAGAGCGGCCCCATCACTTCGAGCAGCATTAGCAGGCCGATGATCACCGGCAGGCTGTCGCGCGCCAGATCGAAACCGTAGGCGCGGCTCTCTTCGAGCAGCAGCAGCGCGAACGCCGACATCGGCATCAGCGCCAGCCCGGTCAGCGCGCCCTTGCGGAACGTCGTGCCGCTGACGCGCGCCAGACTCAGGTTCACCAGCGTGTGCGAGGCCGTGCGCGTGAGCAACACGGCGATGCCGAGCAGCAGACTCCCGAGCAGGCCGGACCACGACAGCAGGCTGCCGACGAACACGAATAAGAAGACCGTCAGCACGTCGCCGAGCGCGCCGAAGTTGCGTTGCGCGTGGCTGAGCATGATGCGGCGCTCGCGTGCGATCGCACCGAACGCGAGTGCT
The DNA here is from genome assembly GCA_025360945.1 of Rhizobacter sp. GTDB lineage: Bacteria > Pseudomonadota > Gammaproteobacteria > Burkholderiales > Burkholderiaceae_C > LMDS01. The sequence goes on from JANYBE010000225.1 coordinate 606, forward strand.
GCGAGCAACGGCGACAGGTGCAGGCTCGACGCGACACCGCTTAGCAGCAGCACCGCGATCGCGAAGGTGACGGTCGTCGCCTGACTGCTCGTGGCGAGACGGTTTAGCCAAGGCGCGACGACGCCGAACGCCGCACCGGCGACTAGCGAGAGTGCGATCACGTAGATGCTGTCGAACGCCGCCTTGCCCAGGTCTCCGCTGGTCTCGAGATGCCAGTAGCCGACCACCATCTTCAGCAGAAGCACCGCGATCAAACAGTTCAGCGCGCACAGGTGCATCAGCCGCTCGGTGACCTGACCGGCGCTGCGCAACTCGTGCGTCACTCGGATCACGGCGGCGGGCGATGTTGCCACGCACAGCGCCGCGAGCACGAGTCGGTGGTCGATCGCCACATCAAACAGGCCCGCGACCCAGAACACAGTGCCGAAAGTCAGCAGCGCCTGCGCGATGCCGGCGATCAGCACCCACGGGTTGTGGCGGAACCAGCGCGGGTTCACGCGGTAGCCGAGCTCAAACAGCGCGAGCGACATCGCCACGTTGGCCATGAAGCCCTGCGTCTCGCGCGAGGCCACGCCTTGCGACAGGCCAACGCCGCCGAGCAACAGACCGACCGCGCCGTAGCCGCACACCCGCGGCAGCTGCCAGCGGCGATGCAGCCACTCGCCGGCAAGCCAAGCCGCGAGCAGCATCAGCGGCCAGGCGATCAACGGGCGCAGCAGGTCCTCGGTCATCGACACGGCTCCTACGTATTCGCGGGCCTCAATCTAGAGCACCGAATTGTCAGAGCTTGTAGGACGGCGCCGCATCCAAGCAACGAGCGACTACAAAAAAGCCGGTGCAAGCACCGGCTTTTTCCTGGCGGCCCGAGAGCCGCGCAGTGGCTATCAGCTCAGGTGGCCGTTGATCAGCTTGGTCATCTCGAACATCGAGACTTGCGCCTTCTTGAAGATTTCCTTCAGCTTGGCGTCGGCATTGATCATGGTCCGCTTCGCCGCGTCTTGCAGCTTGTTGGCCTTGATGTACTCCCAGACCTTCTTCGTCACCTCGGTGCGGGGCACTGGCTTGGAGCCAATGATCGCAGCGAGCGCAGCGCTCGGGGTCATGGCCTTCATGAAGGCCGCGTTGGGAGTGCGCTTCTTGGCCGGGGCGGCCTTCTTGGCCGCCGCCTTCTTGGCCGGTGCCGCCTTCTTCGCGACGACCGCCTTCTTGGCCGGTGCCGCCTTCTTGGCCGGAGCGGCCTTCTTCACTGCCGCTTTTTTAGCCGGCGCTTTCTTCGCAGTTGCCATGTTGATCTCTCCATCAAGAGTTGTTGATGTGCCCGGGATGGGCGAGAGCCGCGTGGACTCTCATTTCTCCATAGCACCGTGCGGAGCGAATGGTAATGCCTGTACAGGGGGATGAGAAGAAGTTTTCACTCGGAAAACACGCAATTTCCATAGGTAAAGCGCGCTTTGTCGTTGGGAGGCATCACTGCAGCCTGCGTTTGGGACGCTGCACGCGCGCAAAGATCACCGCCGCGACCTGCCATGCGACCAGCGCGAGCAGTGCTCATGCGAGCACGCGATGCAGGTCTTCGACGGCTTCGCTGCCCCACCACACGTTGGTCGTATGGAGCCATCCGGTGAATGCGAGGCCGCGCCCAGTGCCGTGCGCGTCTCACTTCGGCGCGGTGACGAGCCCCAAGCTCTTCGGGTCAAAGAACACCTCGACGTCCGGCCCTTCTCGTTCTGCCGTAGACCTCGCAGCAGCCGTTGGTGATCTTCATGCGGCTGATCTTCCAGCCCTGAATCGTGAGCCTGCGTTCGACCAGCTCGCCGCCGTCGTACGCGCCCGGGTCGTTGAGGAACTGCGTGCAGCTCGCGTCGGTGCGTTCGCCCTGCGTTCCGGAGATCAAGCGCACCGGGTTGTCGACGTAGTCGCGAACGAGTCGCTCGCGCCGCCGTAGCGGTTGCACAGCGGCGCAATCGCGTGCTCGGGCAACGCGGTCGAGAAGAAGACCGCATGCCGCCTAAGATCGCCGAGCACGATGCGCTGCAGCACCTTGGTCTGGGCGCCGTCCTGCTGCAGCTGCTCGTTGTTCCTCGCATGCGCCGCGCACGCCAGCGGGGACGGGGCCGTCGCCCCACGCCGCGCGCTTGAGAATCGCGCGGGCTCCGCGCACTTCATCGACGTTCAGGACTTCCTTGTCATTGAGCAGCATCGGCCCTTCAAAACCTAGCGGTCATCGTAAGTTGGACCGAGCGCCCCTGCACCGGGATGTAGGGGCCGATATAGAGCGCATCGGCGTAGAGCTTGTTCGTGACGTTGGTGTGGGCGCGCGCCAAGACTCGGGCAGCCAGCCGAAGCACGCTATTCTTCGTGTCATGAAGATTCTCGTCCGCTGGTTGTTGCTCGCTGCCGCGCTCTTGCTGGTGGCGTATCTGTACCCCGGCGTCACGGTCAAGAGTTTCGGCTCGGCGATGATCGCGGCGTTCGTGCTGGGGCTCTTCAACACGCTGCTGCGGCCGATCCTCGTCGTGCTGACGCTGCCGGTCACCGTCGTCACGCTCGGGCTGTTCCTTTTCGTGATCAACGCGCTGATCTTCTACTTCGCCGCGTCAGTGCTCGACGGTCTGCACGTCGCCGGCTTCGTCGCCGCGCTGATCGGCTCGCTGCTCTATAGCCTATGCGGCATGGTGATCGACGTGGCGATGGAGCGGATGTTCTCCCGCTGAGCATCGCTCGCTGACGCCGCCTTCAGACCCGCGCAGCGCACCTCGAAGCGCGGCGAGCGCGTCAATGCCGACGACCTCGCCACGAAAGCCGACCGAATTAAAAAAATAGGCCCCGAGGATCTCGCTCTTCTTCCAGCTTGCTTGCAGCCACGAGAAGCGCAACGACATCGGCCGGATCTGCAAGCACAGCGCGTTCGCGCTCGCAGCCGAACTCGGCCGTCAGCGTGGTGCGCACCGGGAAGCGCCAGTGATCGCCCCGGATTCGCGTTGTGACGCGAGTTTAAGAGCAGGCCACGTTCACTTGAACAGCTTCTCGTCGGCCTTTTGCAGCCTGCGCTGCGCCTCGACATCGCGCAGCCGCGCATCGATCACCGAAACATCGATGAAGTCCACCGGCCCGCCGTTGCGTGCGCGACGCTGGCCGGCTTGCAGGCGATCGACCGCGCCACTCAGGTCGCCGAGGGCGACACGCGACACGGCATCGGCGCGCACCGCGCGCAGCGGTTGTGCGAGGCGCTCCTCGAACTGGCTCAGCGCCGTCCAGGCGAGTGAATCGCGCGGGTGCGTCGTGACCCAGGTCTGGAGTCGATCGGCGTGTTGCTTGAGCGAGGCGTTATCGAGCGCGGGCCCCGGTGGCGCGGAGGCGAGCGCAGCCTGGGCCGACAGCAGCAGCGTCGGGCGCGAGCCATCGGCCGCATAGGGGGCGAGTGCAGTGGTGGCGCGGGTCACGTCGCCGCGCGCCAGCAGCGATTGCACGTCGAGCAGCGCAACGGCACGCTCGGCGCGCGCGTCCTTGCCGCGCACCAGCTGAGCAGCAACAGCGATCGATGCATCGGCGCGCGCCCAGTCGCGCAGCAGCGTCGACGCGAGCGCACTTTCGTAGGTATTGAGGAGCTTGTCGGCCAGCGCGCTCGCGACAGCGTCGCCATCAAGCGCCTGCCAGCGGCGCAACGCGTCGAAGCGCGAGTCCATCATCACGCGAGCGCGTGCCTGGGCGGCCGTGTGTTCGAGCCGGCTCACGGGCGCGACCGGCGCGGCGGTGCCCATGCGTGCGCGCGCCTCGCCGATGCGCTCGCTGTTGAGCGGGTGGCTGCGCAGATACGGGTAGCCGCCGGCGTCGTTCAGGCGCGAGGACTGGTCGAGTTTTTCGAACATCGCCGCCATGCCGCCCGGCGCGAATCCGGCGCCGGTCATGACCTGGAAGCCGACGCGATCGGCCTCGCGCTCCATGTCGCGCGAGAAGTTGAGCATGCCCTGTATCGCCAGCGCCTGGCTGCCCACCACCGCGGCGTTGGCCGCATCGATGCTGCTGCTGCCGGCGCGGCTGGCAATGACAATGCCCGCCAGTAGCGTCGCCAGGCTCAGCAGCGTCTGGCGCTTGCTGTTGGCAATCGAACGCGCGATGTGACGCTGCGTGATGTGCGACATCTCGTGCGCAAGCACCGAGGCGAGCTCGTCGCGCGTCGAGGTCATCGCTATCAGCCCGAGGTTGACGCCCACGTAGCCGCCGGGCAGCGCGAACGCATTGACCTCCTTGTCGCGCACAAGAAAGGGCTCCCACGCCATGCGCTGGTCGGTATCGGGGCTGATGTTGCCGCGCACGCGCGCCTGCGCGACCAGAGGCTGCCACAGCGAATGCAGATATTCGAGCAGCACTGGGTCGTCGAGGTAGTCGGGGTCGGCGCGGATCTCGCGCATGATCTCTTCGCCCAGCTTGCGCTCGGTGGCGATGCTGAAATCTTCCGAGGCTGGGTCGCCCAGCGCCGGCAACTGGTTTTGCGCGTACACCGGGGCGAGCAGCTGTGCGCCGGCGCAGAGAGTCGCCGTGAGGCGCATGCGCCAGGGGCTGCGTTGAGTGGGGGCGTTCGGCAAGGCTGATGCAGGTGGGGAGCGGTGGCTATCATGCCGCACAAACGTTTCGAGACTGTTTCGCGCCATGAGTTCAGCACTGACACACTTTGACGCGCAAGGCCAGGCACACATGGTCGATGTTTCGGCCAAGGCCGAGACCCACCGCATCGCGCGCGCCACCGGCGTGATCCGCATGCTGCCGTCCACGCTCGCCCTGATCCAGAGCGCCAGCGCGAAGAAGGGCGACGTGATCGGTGTCGCGCGCATTGCCGCGATCCAGGCCGCCAAGCGTACCGCCGAGCTGATCCCGCTGTGCCATCCGCTGCCGATCACGCGGGTGACGGTCGAGTTCGAGATCGATGCGGCGGCAAGCAGCGTGCGCTGCACCGCGCAAGTCGAGACGCTGGGCCGCACCGGCGTCGAAATGGAGGCACTCACCGCAGTACAGATCGGCCTGCTCACCGTCTACGACATGTGCAAGGCCGCCGACCGCGGCATGGTGATGGGCGAGATCCGCGTGCTCGAAAAGCACGGAGGCAAGTCGGGGGATTGGGTGGCGCCGGTCTGAGGGCTCAGGCCCGCTTTCGGAAATAGGCGATGTCTGGAAGCCCTTGGAAGTGCGCGTCGCAGGTGAGCAGGTCGGCACCTTGTACCTGTGCCGTGGCGTAGACGATCGCGTCGTCAGTCGCGAGCTTGTAGCGCTGATGAAGCTCGGCGGCCAGCAGCGCGATGGGGGTGTCGAGCTGCACGACCACGCACGTCTGCGTGTGCGCGATCACGCGGTCCGCGCGGTCTTCGTCGGCCTCGCGTAGCAGCCACTTTGACAGTTCCAGCTGCACGATGGTGGGTACAACGCAGGCACCTGGCGCGGGAAACTCGGCGGCCAGCCGCCTGCCCAACGCACTGTCGATCAGCCACTCGATCCACGCTGAGGTATCGACGACGCGCGCCACGCGCCGCCCCTCAATACCGGTCGTCGCGGTCGCGATAGCCCGTGGCTTTCGCGCCCTTGGCAATGCCCTTGAGCTGATCCAGCGCTGGCACCGGCACCATCAACACGCCCAGTGCCTTTGGGATGAAGACGAATTGCTGGCCCGCCTCCCAATGCTGCTTGTCCCGAACCGCCTTGGGAACCGAGATCTGAAACTTCTTCGACAAGGTGGCCGTTACGCTCATCATCTTACCCTTTGTCGATCGATGCCAGTCTTGTAAGAATATCACCGTTCAGCGACCAGGTGCTACCTGAAGTCCTCGTAGCCGAACTGCCGCGATGGCTGCTGGCACTGAAACGGCACCGGCTCGCCGTCGCCGCTCCGCTCGCCGGTGCAGGGTGCGAAGAACTCGGCTGCCTGCTCGTTGCGGAATTCCGCCAGCCGCTGTGCGATGTAGCGAGCGCG
>JANYBE010000236.1 GCA_025360945.1 Rhizobacter sp.
CGGAACCGAAGAAGAAAAGATGAGCCCGTGGATGGGCGCGCTCGACGACAACCTCGAGGTGCTCTCCAAGACCGATGGAGGCGCCGGCGAATGGGGCCGCGCCGCGACCAACGACCTGGTGCGCAGCAAGATCAAGATCAAAAGCCTGAACTTCATGCGCGGGCGCACCTTTCTGAACAAGTTCGTGCTAATCGACGAGGCGCAGAACCTGACGCCTAAGCAGATGAAGACGCTGATCACGCGCGCCGGTCCGGGCACCAAGATCGTCTGCCTGGGCAACCTTGCGCAGATCGACACGCCTTACCTGACCGAAGGCAGCTCGGGTCTGACCTTCGCGGTTGATCGTTTCAAGGGGTGGCCGCACTCCGGCCACGTCACGCTGGCGCGCGGCGAGCGCTCGCGGCTGGCAGACTTCGCCTCAGAGGTGCTGTGACGAATGGCGGGCGTCAGCCCGCCATCAAGTGTTTCGCCAGCGCGTGATACCCGGGCAGCGTGGTCGGATCGATGCCCATGTTGCCCGCGATGTGGTGCGAGGCGAAACGCGCGATCACCATCTCCGCCTTCGGGTCGATGTAGATGCCCTGCCCGTGGATGCCGCGCGCGCAGTACGCGCCGTGCTCGTTGTGCAGCACCCACCACATGTCGCGGTAGCTGGCGCCGGGCAATGTCACGTAGCCGGCATGCGCGAAGTGCGCGGGGTCGGCCCCGCCGCGGATGTCGGCCAAAGCGGCCGTGGGCACGATGCGTCGCCCGTTGTAGAAACCGTCGTTGCGAACCATCTCGCCGAAGCGCGCGAGATCGCGCAGACAGCAGTTGAAACCGCCACCGGCAAACTCGGTGCCTGTGCTGTCGACCATCAGATCGCCGTCCTGTTCGGCACCCAGCTGCGACCAGATGCGCTGGTGCACCAGATCGCTGAGCGATACGCCGGTGATACGGCGCAGAACCCAGCCCAGCACGTCGGTGTTGACCGTCTTGTATGCGAACGTCAGGCCGTGCGGGCCCGCCTGACGCAAGGTAGCCAGATACTCGTAGAAGCTCGCGGGGCCGGCATCGTCGGCTGGCCTGGACAGGATGCCACCGGCGCGGCCGTGCTGCCAGATCTCGGCCTCGGGATCGGTGTAGTCCTCCGAGTAGCGCAGCGACGTCGTCATGTCCAGCACCTGCCGCAGCGTGGCATTGCCGATGCCGCTGGCGGCGAGCTCGGGCACGTAGGTGCTGACCGACGCTTGCGGGTCGAGCCTCCCCTCGACCACCAGAGACGCCGCGATCGTGCCGAAGAAGGATTTGGTCACCGACCACGCAATGTGCTGGCGATGAGCGGCAAGCGCACCGAAGTAGCGCTCGTGCACGATGCATCCGCGGTGCAGCACGACGATGCCATCGGTGTAGTTGGCGTCCAGCGATTGGGCCCAGCTCATCGAATCGGTGCGGCCGATCGGCTGGAACATCACCTCGTCGATGTCGTCGCGATCGGCGCGCGGCAGCACACTAACCGGGCCGTTGCCGCGCGAGACGCTGGTGGTCGGCATCAGCCGCCGGATGTTCGAATAGGCCCAGCGCAGCTTAGGGAAGGTGTACATGCCGCCGTCGTCGAAGCGCACCTGGCGTTCGGGCGGCGGCGGCGAGCCCTGCATCCAGCCGAGCAGGTTCGGGTCGCTCGCGGCAGCGGCAAGTGGTTCAGTGGCGATCGGCGAAGAGGCAGCGGTATCGGTCATGCCCGCGAGTGTGTCATGCCACGACGGCGACGATCTGCTGCAAGGCGGCCGGATCGTCCATTGTCGTCAGATCGCCGGGGTCGCGTCGCTCGCACACTGCCTGGATCGCGCGTCGCAGCATCTTGCCCGAGCGCGTCTTGGGCAACAGCGTCACGAAATGCACACGCGCCGGTCTGGCGAGCGCGCCCAACTGCGTGTCCACCGTCTTCATGATCTCGCTCTCGAGCTTCAAACGGGCCGCCGTGTCGCTCAACGCAGTCGCGTCCTTGGCGATCACGAAGGCCATCGCGACCTGGCCCTTGAGCGCGTCGGCGACGCCGACGACCGCAACCTCCACCACGTTGGGGTGGCTCGAGATGCTCTCCTCGATCTCGCGCGTGCCAAGCCTGTGGCCGGAGATGTTGATCACGTCGTCGGTGCGACCGAGAATGAAGTAGAAGCCGTCGGCGTCGCGCACCGCCCAGTCGAAGGTGCTGTAGATCTGGCGATTCGGGATGTTGCTCCAGTAGGTTTTCACGAAGCGCGCATCGTCGCACCACAAGGTCTGCATGCAGCCGGGTGGCAGCGGGCCGTCGATCGCGAGCACGCCCTTCTCGCCCGCAGCCGTGATCTCGACGCCGCTTGCCTCGTTGATCAGCTTCACGTCGTAGCCGTACATCGGCACGCCCGGGCTGCCGAATCTGCTCGGCGTCTTCTCGACGCCGTTGGCGATGGTCAGGATCGGCCAGCCGGATTCGGTCTGCCAATAGTTGTCAACGATGGGTTTGCCGAGCGTCTCGGAAATCCAGCCTGCGGTGGGCACGTCAAGCGGTTCGCCGGCGAGAAACAGCGCGCGCAGCGAGCTCAGGTCGCGCGATTTCATGTGCGCAGGGTCCTGCTTCTTCAGCACGCGAATGGCCGTGGGCGAGCTGAACATCACGCCAACACGGTACTTCTCGACCAGGCGCCACCAGATGCCCGCGTCCGGCCGCGTCGGCAGGCCCTCGTACAAAATTGTCGCCATGCCGCCGATCAGCGGGCCATAGACGATATAGCTGTGGCCGACGACCCAGCCGATGTCGCTCGTGCAGAAGAAGGTCTCACCGGGCACGCCGCAGAAGATGTTCTTCATGCTCGCGGCGAGCGCGACCGCATAGCCACCGGTGTCACGCTGCACGCCCTTGGGCCTGCCGGTCGTACCGCTGGTGTACAGCGTGTAGCTCGGCGTGGTGGACTCGAGCCAGACGCATGGCACGACGGCGTCGAGATGCTGCTCGCGCAGCACTGCGTAGTCCTCCTCACGGCCTAGCGTGCGCTCCATCGCGGCCAAGCCGCGATCCACCAACAGCACCTTGGGCGGCTTGTGGCTCGCGAGGCGGATTGCCTCATCAAGCAGTGGCTTGTACGCAATCACCTTGCCGGAGCGGCTGCCCGCATCGGCGCTGACGATCAGGGCGGGCCGCGCATCGTCGATGCGGCTCGCCAGGCTGCCGCTGGCGAAGCCGCCGAACACGACGCTGTGAATCGCACCGATGCGCGCGCAGGCCAGCATCGCGAATACGGCGGGCGCGATCATGGGCATGTAGATCAGCACGCGCTCGCCCTGCCTGACGCCAAGCGCGAGCAGGATGGCCGCCATGCGCTGAACCTCGGCGTGCAGTTCGCGAAAACTGTAAACGCGCTCCTCGTCGGTCTCGGTCGAGACCCAGATCAGCGCGTTCTGGTCGGCGCGATCCTTGAGGTGCCGATCGACCGCGTTGTGGCATAGGTTGGTCGTGCCGCCGACAAACCAATTCGCGAACGGCGGGTGGCTGTAATCGCAGACCGCCGTAAACGGTCGCTGCCAATCGATCGACGTCGCCTGTTCGGCCCAAAAGGCGTCGCGGTCTTCGATCGAGCGGCGATGAAACTCGGCGTAGTTCATGCCCCAATTTTCACGACGATTCGCCCGCGCACGTTGCCCTGCATCAAGTCCTGCGCTCTGGCGATCGCCGACTCCAGCGGTACCTCTTCGGTGATCGCTGCGAGCTTGGCCAGATCGAGATCGCTCGCCAAACGCTCCCACGCGTGTCGCCTCGCCGCAATCGGCGCCATCACGCTGTCGATGCCCGCGAGTGTGACGCCGCGCAGGATGAACGGCATCACGGTCGCCGGCAAATCTGCACCCTGCGCCAGCCCGCAGGCCGCGACGACACCACCGTAGCGTGTCTGCGCCAGCGCGTTGACCAGCGTGTGGCTGCCGACCGCATCGACAACCGCAGCCCAACGCTCTTTTTGCAAGGGTTTTGCGGCGACGCTCAGCTCGGCGCGATCGATCACGGCGCTTGCGCCAAGCGCCCTCAGATAGTCGGCCTCGGCGGCCTTGCCGGTGGCCGCTGTGACGCGGTAGCCGAGCTTGCCGAGCAATGCGACGGCAACACTGCCCACGCCTCCGGTAGCACCGGTCACCAGCACCTCGCCATCGCCCGGCTTCAGACCGTGGCGTTCCAGCGCCAGCACGCACAGCATCGCGGTGTATCCCGCCGTACCGATGGCCATCGCCTGCGCGGTCGAGAACGCCGCGGGCAGCGCGACCAACCCGTCGCCCTGCAGCGAAGCCCGCTGAGCAAGACAGCCCCAGCGAGCCTCGCCGACACCCAAGCCGTTGTGGATCACGCGGTCGCCGACCTTCCACACCGCATGCCGACTCTCGATAACCGTGCCCGCACCGTCAATGCCGGCGACCATCGGCCAGGAGCGCACCACTGGCCCCTTGTTGGTGATCGCCAGGCCATCCTTGTAGTTCAAGGTCGAATGTTCGACGCGCAACAGCACGTCACCAACCGGCAGATTCGCCTCGTCGACGGGTTTGACGGTGGCCTGGAAGCCGGATTCCGGCTTTTCGAGCAAAACGGCTTTGAACATGCTATTCCCTATCGAGATGGCAGAACGATAACGCAAGCTGGAGTCACTTGCTGGCACCGGTTGCCGATCACGACCACAGCTCTTGTTTCACATCACAAAACATCACCAAACTATTGTCACAAAAGGGATTTTTTAGGTTGACGGGACGCCTCGCCCTGACTTATCCTACGTCCGATGTCGAGTCTTCGCCGCGCCCACAGGTACGTCACCAGCTACTCGCTGGCCGCTGGCATGCTACTGGCGCTGCTGAGTTCGGCCGCACGCGCCAATCCAGATTTCACGCCAGTTGCCCCGATGGCATCGGCCGCCTCGGCGGCCGATGCCGTAAACCGCTTCCTCGTCGACAAAGGCCTAATCGCGCTGGCGCCTGCGACCACCGCACCCGAGGGTTCGGCCTTTGTTGAGCGCGTGCGCGACAAGGCCTCGGACATGGTGATCACGGCAATGAACTTCCTCGGCGTGCGCTACCGCCATGGCGGCAACAGCGTCGACAGCGGCTTCGATTGCAGTGGTTTCACGCGCCAGGTGTTCGAAATCAGCCTCGGTCTGGTCCTGCCGCGCCGCGTCGACGAGCAGGCTAAGGCGCGCGGGCTGGTGGCCGTCAAGCGCGACGAGTTGCGGCCTGGCGATCTGGTGTTCTTCAACACGCTCAAGCGCACCTTCTCACACGTCGGCATCTACGTCGGTGACGGCAAGTTCATCCACGCGCCCAAGCCCGGCGGCGAGGTCCGCGTCGAAGACATGCGCTTTGTCTACTGGGCCAAGCGCTTCACCGGCGCGCGCCGTGCCGAACCGTCTCAGGATCCGTCCACAGCCGGCAGGGCCGCGCTGGTGAACACCAGCGCGAACGCGCTGGCACCGATCCCCGCAGTGCGCTGACTCCTCGCGGACTTCAGGGCCGCGCCGCCACAGGCACAATCCGCCCATGGCCGAAAAAGTGATCCCCCTCGCCGACCACCGCTACGCCGCCAGCGTGCCGCGTGTGCCGTCGATGATCAGTGCTCCAGTCGGCCTGCTCGGTGACACGCTCGGCCGGCCACTGCGCGACCTGCGCATCTCCGTGACCGACCGCTGCAACTTCCGCTGTGGCTACTGCATGCCGAAGGAGGTCTTCGACAAGCACTACAGCTTTCTGCCGCATTCGTCCCTGCTGAGCTTCGAGGAGATCGTGCGCGCGGCGCGTCTGTTCGTCGCGCACGGCGTACGCAAGATTCGGCTGACCGGCGGCGAGCCGCTGCTGCGCAAGAACATCGAGATCCTGATCGCGATGCTTAGCGCGCTGCGCACACCCGATGGCGAGCCGCTGGACCTGACCTTGACGACGAACGGCTCCCTACTCGAGCGCAAGGCGCAGGCCCTGAAGGACGCTGGCCTGAATCGCATCACAGTGAGCCTGGACGCGCTTGACGACGCGATCTTCCGGCGCATGAACGATGCCGACTTTCCGGTCGCCGAGGTGCTCGCCGGCATCGCGGCCGCACAAGCTACAGGGCTCGGTCCGATCAAGGTCAACATGGTCGTCAAACACGGCACGAACGACGATCAGATCGTGCCGATGGCGCGGCACTTCAAAGGCAGCGGCGCGGTGCTGCGCTTCATCGAGTACATGGACGTTGGCGCGACCAATGGCTGGCGCATGGACGAGGTGTTGGCGTCGGCCCAGGTCGTCGCACGCGTCAACGAGGCTTTGCCAATCGAGCCGGTCGCGGCCAACCTGCTTGGCGAGACGGCTGAGCGCTGGCGCTACAAGGACGGGAGCGGCGAGATCGGCGTGATCTCCAGCGTCACCAAAGCGTTCTGCGGCGACTGCAATCGCGCCCGCCTGTCCACCGAAGGCAAGCTGTTCCTGTGCTTGTTCGCCAACCAAGGCCATGACCTGCGCGCGCTGCTGCGCGGCAGCTACAGCGACGCGCAGATCGCCGCTGCGATCGCACTGATCTGGCAAGGTCGCGAAGACCGCTATTCCGAGCTGCGCGCGAGTTCCGCGGCGCCCAGCGGCGAACGGCGCATCGAAATGCACTACATCGGCGGTTGACGGTGCTGCCCGTCACGATTCGCCGTCTTGGGCCGGCTGATCTGGTTGCGTACAAGGCCTTGCGCGACGAGATGCTGAGCGCGCGTCCCGAGTCGTTCACCTCCGACCCCGCACCCGAGCGTGGGCCCGAAAGTTACGTGTCGCGCCTGGGTCTGCAGCGCCCCGAAGGCGGCGAGTTCACGCTCGGAGCATGGCAGGTCGGGCAACTCGTCGGCGCGGTGAGCTGCGAGCGCGATGCACGCACCAAGGTGCGCCACATCGGCCACATCATCGGCATGATGGTGCGCCCCGAAGCACAAGGTTCGGGCATCGGCCATGCGCTGCTCGATGCCTGCATCGCGCAGGCGCGCGCGGCTGATGGGCTGGCGATGCTCACGCTCACGGTGACTGCAGGCAACGCCGCGGCTGTGCAACTGTACGAACGCGCCGGCTTCGTGCGCTACGGATGCCTGCCGCGTGCAATACTGGTCAATGGCGTGTACCACGCCAAAGACCAAATGACGCTCTCGCTGTAGACGGGGCTCCAGCGCCAGACCACCAGCGCACCCGCCGTGCGGGTGCGTGGCCGCTTGGGAGCAGTCCGGCGCTGGCCGCGCTCAACGGCTCGCCAGGCGCTGCCAGGTCTCGACCACCGAGTCCGGGTTCAGCGAGATCGAGCCTATACCCTCGTCAGCCAACCAGTTCGCAAAGTCCGGGTGGTCGCTGGGCCCTTGGCCACAGATGCCGACGTACTTGCCGGCTGCGCGGCAGGCCTTGATCGCGCGCGAGATCAGGAACTTGACGGCCGGGTCGCGCTCGTCGAAGTCCTTCGCCAGCAGTTCCATGCCCGAGTCACGATCGAGCCCGAGCGTGAGCTGGGTCAGATCGTTTGAGCCGATCGACATGCCGTCGAAGTGCTGGAGGAACTCCTCGGCCAGCACCGCGTTGCTCGGGATCTCGCACATCATGATGACGCGCAAGCCATCGGTGCCGCCGTCGGCCGCGCGCTTCAGACCG
>JANYBE010000292.1 GCA_025360945.1 Rhizobacter sp.
ATTCAACCGCCGCTTCAATCTGCGCTCCATCTTGCCTCGCTTGCTGCGCGCCGCTTGCCTTTCAACTCCAGCTCCGGCGCACTTCATTCGTGTGGCTGAGGTTGGTCGCTAATCAGGAACGTTGTTGGACACCTCGTTGACCGCGGTGGACGGCTGTGCGGTTCACTCCGCTTCCAAGTGTGTGCAAGCTGTGTACGCAGCGGGTCAAGATTGGACCAGCCGAGCGCTGGTTCGAGACAAGTTCATCGAGTGGTACGCGCATCTGCACGCCGCTGCGTGGTCGCCGTGCAATCCAACTCCAGCGCACACCGTGACTAAGCGACGGGCAGGGCGTCGGGATGAACTTCGTGTTGGCCGCGGTCTTGAGCGGGGCGGTGTCCGCTATGCAGGTCGCCGAGTTGGGACTCGGACTTCCTCAGATTTTCCAACCGATCGCCTGCTCAACGATGACTGTGCCGCTAACTCCTAACCGCTGTCGATCGTGCGGTGCGTCGAGCTATCGACGCCTCGTGCATCGGGGTGCCGATGGCGCGATGCGTTACAGCGATACTTATCGGTGCTCGGGCTGTTCGCTGGAGTTCACGAAGATCTCATCCTGGCGCGAGCGGCGGCCGCGTCCGAGGATAGGCTCGACTGAAGTGCCTGTGCGCGACGAGCAGTCAACCGCGTCGGTGTCGTCGACGGGTCAGGGCGTTCACCGACGATGACCGCCCAGACGTCCCTTCAGCCGCGGGCGGCGCACTGTCATGCTCCATGCTCCGTCGGCAGCTGGCAGGATCGCTTCATCACGCGTCTGGGCCATCCGCTGCCGTCGCTCTCGATCCACGAGGCATCGGGCATCGCGTTGGCGATGTTTGCGGGCGGCGGCAAGATGAATCCGGAGGAGGCCCAGAGATCTGCGCGTGGGAACGTCCCGACCCGGATTCGGTCTCGCCGGCGGCATAGATCGTCGGAGCTTCGCTCGGGCCGAGCTGGTCTGACGCAATTCGCTGGGGAAGCTGCCTGTGGATCGCGTTACGCGAATTTCCACAGCCGGTCATAAACGCCAATTGATACGGCAGCAATGCGGCTGCAGACTGGCAGGACACCTAACTACGCGCCAAATTGCTTGGCTGCGAATGTCCAGACCATGCGCGATGCGTCCGGCCCTTTGGTGTCGCTGAACTTCGCGCCTGCCACCCCTCCACTCCACGCGTGTCCGAGCTTGGAGATCTGAATCAGTGTGGCGATCGACACCCCGCGTCGCTTGAAGTCGGTCACCGACATCGGATAGCGCTTTCCGCGCTGCACCTCGCGCGCCGCGCCGGCGCGGGCTCCGGCCGCGTCAGCCCAGACCTGGGTTGCCGCCTGGCCGTTGACCGCCGAGACCACCTTGTCGGCATCGCCATGAATGACCAGCAGTGGCGGCCAGGAGGCGGACATCGCAGCTTCGCTTGCATGCAACGGCTTGGTCGCCCGTTGACCGTACATCGCGCCCACGGCGGAGATCGTCGAATGTGCTGTGCCGGGAGGAATCCCGGAATGCATCGCGACAGCCTTGAAGCGCGCGGGATAACGCGTGACGAGCAGCGCAGCCATACTTGCCCCGGCGGAGAGGCCGGCGACCGCGATCCGCTCCCGATCAGCGGAATACAGGACGCACGCCTGATCAATCGCCTGCATGATCGAAGCCGCCTCGCCGTAGGCGCGGCCCGATTTGGTGTCGAACCAGTTCCAGCAGCCTTGAGCGTTCGACAACCGATCCTGCTCCGGATAGAGCACTAGGAAGCGCTCTCGCGCCGCGACCGCATTCATGCGGGTGCTGGCAGCAAACGAATTCGCATCCTGATGGCACCCGTGCAGCATGACGATCAGCGGCAGGCGCTCGCCAAACCCGACGCCGGGTGGTCGAAAGATTCGATAGCGCCGTGCCCCCGACGGTCCCATGACCATGCCCACGAGCCAGTCGCCTTTTCCGACCGGCGCCTTGCGTTTGCCCAACGCGGGCTTGAGCGCGTGGCTCACGGAGCGAGAGCCGGCGCGCATGGTTCGGTGCAGCATTGACGTGATGTTGCGAGTGAAAAGCCTTGTCCAGGCCGAAGGTCCCTTCACGGATGATGGTCCGAAGGCTGCCAGGCTTCGAGCACGCGGCCTACCGCTTCTTCCTTCCTTTGGGTGCCGACCCTCCGGTCATTGCGTCGGACCAGAAGCTGAACGCATCGCTCGTAGCCTTGTTGATCGCGATGGTCGAGTGGCGCTTGGCCTCGGCGGCGATCCTGCTCCGTGCCGAGTTCGCCACGGAGTTTGCGCCACTGAGCCACATGCTCATGAACGGGTTCTTCTTGAGCCAGGGATTTGTCATTGCAGATTCCTCGTAACGGCCGTGCCGCGGCCTCGATTCGGTTGTCTCAGATGATCTGTGGGCTCGGGAGCGAACGTTGCGCTGCGAGCAGTAGTGACTGCTGTTGTGCCACCGTCGGGGATGCAGGCGCCCGTTTCGATCGGACTTGACGGACCGCACGCCTAGGCGAGCAGGCCGTAGGGTTGCCCGTGCACCTCGAGAAGAGCGCATCGTGCTCGGCAAAGAAGACCGAGGCTATCGGCGCGCTAGCTCTCTTCTTTCAGTGAAAGAAGAAGTAGGCGACTACCAGAACGACCGCCGGCACACCAAGTACCCAGCCCAATAAATACTTTCCCATGATGATCTCCGGTTGCGATTGAATGTGCTCCAAGGCTAGTGCGGTTCGTTGCGCGATTCAGTCAGACCTTTCCGCCAATCGACGTAGGAGCAACACGCGGTATTGCTCCTACGGATACGCCGGCGTCGTTCACATGGGCGCGCGGAAGACAGGGTATTGAGCAGAAGTGTCGTGACCGGCCGTTTGTCAGACGCTTGTACAGTGGAAAGGGGCCACCCTGAATAGTCAATTACTAGGTCTGGTCCCGTACCGCCATGAACAACGAATCTCGCACCCTCTACAGACGTTGCGCCACACGACGAGATCGACCGAAGTTGCGAACGCATTGTTCTGTTGGGCCGAGCTTGCGGCGGTGCCTTCCACTTGGACACGGCGATTCGTTGCCAGCTTCTCACGTGGACAGACGCAGGGATGGCGCCCGACAGCTACGGGGTCGACCTTCATATCGGGAGCGGTATCGCGAAAGTAGACCTAGCGCAGGGCGCGATCTGTGACTTCCGTTTCCCCGAGCCACGAAAAGTCAGCACAGGGTCTGCTCGCGCCGACCACGATCGTGAGGAGCGGTCATCCGAATGGGCTTGACCGCGGCCGGGTGCAACCGAGCACCTCCTTCGCCGGCGCGCGGCCAGGAATTGCCTGTCGCGACCGACGGCTCCAGGGTGATCCTCTCGTGCATTGGCGCCAAGTGATCTATCTGATCTGACCGAGTGGCGCCCATCAATACGGAGCGCGGGCGCCGCCACTTGTGATCTTGGCGAGCTCCAAGCTCAGCCACTCTTTGAACACGACGACCGGTGCGCGCTCGTCGTTCGTCATGCGATAGCAGAGGAAGTGGGTCGCGCGCTCGATTCGCCGAAACGCTGGGCCGTCGATCGCAATCAATTCGCCGCGCGCAAGTTCCACTTCGGCAAACCGGCTAGTCTCTAGCGCGATACCGAGCCCGTCGGCGGCAGCCGCCACGGCCAGTGAGCCACGGTCGAAAGACGGTCGCGCGGTCGATGGGAGCTTCAGCCCATTGAGCTTGAACCAGTCGGCCCATTGCACGGGATTGAGCTTGGAATCGATCAGCGTGAACTGCGCGAGATCGCGCGGCCGTATCGGAAGTGAACCGTTGAATAGCCGCGGCGTGGCCAGAAGCAAGATTGGTTCGCTGCCGAGTGACTCCACGACGACTCCGGCGCGCACTGGCGGCGCGCCATAGGCGATGTCGATGTCGATGTCCGCATGGGATTTCAGGTCGACCGGCTCGGCACTCGATGTCAGCCGAATCGTGATCGCTGGGTGTGCCTGCATGAAGCGGGACAGTCGCGGACCTAACCACTTGCTCGCAAAACTGGGTGCACAGTGAACAGAAAGGCTGGAACGCGCTTCGCTCGGGCGCAAGGCCGTGCAGACGTCCTCGATCTGATCGAACGCCGTCGTGAGCTCGCCGAGCAGGCGAGTTCCGTCTGCGGTCAGCGTGACGCGTCGCGCCGAGCGCACAAACAGCGGTCGCTCGAACCAGGCTTCGAGGGCGCGCACCTGGTGGCTGATCGCTGATGGCGTTTGATGCAGTTCGTCGCCTGCTGCGGCGAAGCTGCCGAGGCGCGCGGCCGCTTCGAAGGCACGCAAGGCGGGGAAAGGAGGCAGGTGGCGCATGGGCTGATGGGTGAATTCAGCTCATGTATCGGGGAAAACTCGTCGTTTGTCAACGCAGGCCGGGTTGCGGACCATCCACCCCTCACATCCGCGAACACACAGGACACAAACATTATGCTCGACACCACCAAGCGCA
>JANYBE010000308.1 GCA_025360945.1 Rhizobacter sp.
CGGCGGCGAACTGCCCGACCATCTGACCGTGGTGCTGCAGTACGCGTCCACGCAGCCGGCGGCGCAGGCCAAGGCCTTCCTCGGTGAAATCACGCACATCCTGCAGGTTGTCTTCAGCGCGCTGCTGCGCAGAGAGGCCGCGCACGCCTGCGTGCTGGCCGCGTTGCTGGACCTGGCCGGCGAGAAGGCGCAGGCCGTCTCCGTGCCCGTCGAACCCGAGCTGGACGAAAGCTGGGCAGAGCCGATGGCCTTCGATGGCTGCTCCACGCAAGGTCAAGCACGACCCGGTCAACCGCAGCCCATCCAGATCGTCAGGAACCCGGCGCTTGCGACAGCACCTGCCCGAGCGACTGCCTTACCTTCGCAAGGAGCTTCCGCATGAACGCCCTGCACAACTTCGTATTCAACGTCTACCCGTACATCTGCCTCGCGGTGTTCTTCATGGGCAGCCTGGCCCGCTTCGACCGCGACCAGTACACATGGAAGAGCGACTCATCGCAGTTGCTGCGCGCCGGGCAGTTACGTTGGGGCAGCAACCTGTTCCATGCCGGCATCCTGTTCCTGTTCTTCGGCCACTTGTTTGGTCAGCTCACGCCGCACTGGATCTATGAGTATTTGGTCAGCGCTTCGCAGAAGCAGCTGGTAGCCGTGGTGGCGGGCGGTATTGCCGGCTTCATCTGCTTCATCGGCCTGAGCCTGTTGTTGCACCGGCGCATTTTTGATGACCGCATCCGGCTGACCAGCCACCGCACCGATCTCGCCATCCTGGTCATCCTGTGGGTGCAACTCGCCATCGGGCTGTCGACGCTGCCGACGTCGCTGCACCACGTCTCGGACCCGCAGACCATGCTGCGACTGGCCGCCTATCTGCAGGGCCTGGTGCTGTTCAACCCGGATGCCAGCCTGGTATGGGGCGTCGAGTGGCACTTCCAGGCGCACATGCTGCTGGGCATGACCATCTTCCTGCTGTTCCCGTTCAGCCGTCTGGTGCATGTGTGGAGCGGCTTCGGCACCTTGGCATACGTTTTCCGTCCGTACCAGTTGGTACGTGCCCGCCGGCTCAATGTGCCGGCAGGCCAGAACCAGCCCCGCCGCGTCGGCTGAAAACTTCGAGGACATCGCCATGAGCCTGAACACCCTTTCCCTCCCGCGCATCAACGGCGTCCCACTCTCCGATGAGCAGGAAACGTTGTCGGTCGAAGAAATTCGCCAGCGCGCCTGTTCGGAATTGCTGCGACAAGCTGCCATAGAGGCCGGACTGCTGGCACGGGATGATCCCGCGCCATCTGGCGGCGCGATGAGCGAAGCCGCCAGCGCAGCGGTCGAAGCCTTGCTTGACCAGGAACTGACTTTGCCCCAACCGTCGGAAGAGGCCTGCCGTCGCCACCATGCGGCTCAGCGCGGCCGCTATGCCGTCGGCGAGCGTGTGCAGGTGCGCCACGTGCTGTTCGCCGTCACCCCCGGGGTGGACGTGAACGCACTGCGCCAGCGCGCCGAGGGCTGCCTGCTGGACGTGCGCGGCACGGCACCCGGCGGTGAAGACCGGTTTGCGGTGGCCGCCGCGGCCACGTCGAACTGTCCCAGCGGGGCCGAGGGTGGTGCCCTGGGCTGGCTGACCAGCGACGATTGCGCGCCAGAATTTGCGCGCGAACTGTTTGGCAAGCCCGAGGTAGGCGTGTTGCCGCGGCTGGTGCACAGCCGATTCGGTCTGCACGTAGTGGAGGTGCTGGCCCGCGAGCCGGGCTTGGCGCCCGCCTTCGAAGCCGTGAAGTCGGCGGTGGAGCAGGCGCTGCGCCAGCAGACGTTCACGACCGCACTGCGCCAGTACCTGCAACTGCTGGCCGGACAGGCGCAAGTCGAAGGCGTCGACCTGGAGGCCTCCGCCACGCCACTCGTGCAGTAACGAGGCCGCGTCGAACGAGGGCAGCAAAGTGGCTGACGAACTGCTGGCGCGGTTGCAGCGCTTCCACACCGACGCCTTTCCGCAGCACCGATCGCATTTCAGGCTGCTGGTCGACGACGGCCAGCAC
>JANYBE010000313.1 GCA_025360945.1 Rhizobacter sp.
CCCCAGGTCACGCGGTTCAGTAGCGCGAGGTCGGCGCCGACCAGCTCCGAGCGTTTGCCGGCCGGCAGCGAAGATGCGCAGCCCGACAATAGCGAGGGCCCGATCAGGCACAGCCCTGCTCCGGCCAATGCGCTGCGGCGCTGCATCATCAAGGGCACCGATCAGATCAGCGGTCGCGATCGTGGCCGTTGTCGTGACCACGGTCGTGACCACGGTCGTGGTCATCGTGGCGGTCCTCGCGGCGCTCGTCATGCTTGTCCCAGCCACGATGCTGGCCACGATCCCAGTCCGGATGGTGCTCGGCGTAGCGCTCGCGCACCCAGCGGTCCTGCACGAAGTACACCGGCTGGCCGCAGGCGCTGTAGCGACCGCAATAGCGGCGCCAGTTCTGCTGGTGCAGCGGTGGTACGTACAGATAGATCGGTTCGCGCTGCACGACCACGGCCGGCGGTGCGATCAGCACCGGCTGCGGCAACACGAGCAGCGGCGGCGGCAGCCCACCGATGTCGATGCGACCGTAGACCCCGGGTTGGTTGACGCTGATCGAGACGCTGGGCTGAGCCTGGGCCGCGCCGAGGGCGGCGGCGCCGAGCGCGAGAGCGATGAGTCTTCTCATGGTTTTTCTCGTAATGGGTGGCTCCCCATAACGCGGCTCGCGTGTGCCGCGCAGACAGGGTTGCGCGCCAGCCTCCGCCATTTACCCGTATTTACATGCGTCGCGACGCACCGTCTTGGGGCCAGTCGTGTAACGCGCAACACTACCCCCGGCAAACAGGACAACTCCTGCACGGACGTCCGGTGTACGCCTACACGGCGCCTCGAATCCGCTGTTTAATCTCTTCACGAAGGCACTCACCACGAAGTGCCCCACGCGACGGGAGATGATCATGTCAGTACTCGACGAAGTCTTGAACAGCTTGCGATCGATGAGCCAGTTGCAGTTGCTGTTGGCCTTCGGGGCCTGCACCGGTTACGCGCTGGTGCAGGGCAGCCTGGTCGGCACCAAGGGCCGGCGTATCGCTTTGGGCTCGACGCTGCTGTGCAGCCTCGGTTTTGCATTTGAAAGCGCCGAGTGGATGCACGCCGCGATGCTCGTAGTCTTTGCCATAGCAGGCTTGGGCCTGTTTGTTGCGGGCACCTGGCTGCTGAGCCGTGCGCTCGGCTTTGCGCAACCGCGCGCCGTGGCCGAGTTCGCCGAGGCCGTCGAAGCGGCCGAAGCCGGCATTCCGTCCGCGCCGGCGCCTCGCAGCCCGCTCGCACTGTCGCGGCACAACGGGCCCGCGCACTCGGTCTGAGCCGCCCCGCAGCGAGCGCCTGCGCAAATGCGCAGTGCAGTTGCTTAGCTGCGGCCTGAGCCGCCCAGCATCGCGGGTCAACCCTCGCCCTCGCGCGAGCGCACGGTCAGGTAAACTCCCGGGCTGCCTTCGCCGCAGCCTGGCTGCCGGCTGACGCCCAAACACACGGAGACACCCGGCATGACCTCTGCTGCCTTCTCTGGCGCCAAATTCGGCCCTTCGACGCTCGTCGTCGCGGTCGGCCTGATGGCCTCGGCCCACGCCGCCGACATCAAGCTCGGCGCGGCCGAGGCGCTTTCGGGCCCGGCCGGTCAGTATGGTCAGTCGATCAGGAACGGTTTCGAGCTCGCGGTCGAGGAAATCAACGCCAGTGGTGGCGTGAAGGGCAACAAGATCGCGATGCAGATCGAGGACGAGGCCGGCAAGAAAGAGCAGGCCATAGACGTCTTCAAGAAGCTGATCTTTCAGGACAAGGTGCTGATGGTATTCGGCCCGACACTGTCGAACTCTGCCCTAGCTGCCGATCCGATCGCGCAAGCCGCGAAGATCGTCGCGTTCGGCACGTCGAACACCGCCGAAGGCATCACCGCGATCGGCGACTACGTGTTCCGCAACTCTGTGACCGAAGCCGACGTGCTCCCCGAAACGCTGCGCGTGTCGGCCAAGGGCGCCAGTATCAAGAAGGTCGCGGTGCTCTATGGCAACGACGACGTATTTACGAAGAGCGGCTATGACGCCTTCAAGAAGGCGCTCGAGACCCTGAAGATCCCGGTCACCACGACCGAGACTTTCGCCAAGGGCGATGTCGACTTCAAGGCCCAGCTGACCAAGATCAAGTCGAGCAACCCGGACGCGATTGTGCTGTCGGCGCTGATCGCCGAAGGTGCGCCGATCATGGTGCAGGCGCGCCAGCTCGGCATTAACCTGCCGTTCATCGGCGGCAACGGCATGAACTCGGTGAAGATCTTCGATCTGGCCAAGGACAAGTCCGACAACCTCTGGGTCGGCAGCCCGTGGGCGCTGGGCAGCCAGGCCAAGGAGAACCAGCACTTCGTGGTCGCCTACACGCAGAAGTACAAGGCCGCGCCCGATCAGTTCAGCGCACAAGCGTTCGACGCGATGTACATCGTCTCCAAGGCACTCGCAAAGATCAAGCTCAGCGGCAACCTGGAGATCGACCGCAAGGCGCTGCGCGACGCGCTGCCAACCGTGACGCATGTAGGCGCCACCGGCGCGTTTCAGTTCCGCGAGACCGCCACGAAGGATGGCAAGCCAGGCGGTTACGACGCCAAGCAGGCCGCGATCGTCAGCGTCACCAAGGGCGGCAAGTACTCGATCGAGAAGTAAGCGCAGCGCGCGATGCTTGAACAGCAGCTCGTCAACGCGCTGTCGCTGGGCTGCGTCTACGCGCTCTTTGCACTCGGCTTCACGCTGATCTTCGGCGTGTTGGGCGTGATCAACCTGTCGCACGGCGCGGTGTTCATGGTCGGCGCGTATGCGGCGCTGCAAGTCGTCACCAAACTCGCATGGCCGTTGTGGGCGTCGCTGATCGCGGCATTTGCGGTGAGCGCGGCGCTGGGCCTGGCCATCGACTACCTTGTGCTGCGGCCCCTGCGCCAGCGCAACGCGCCGCACTTGATCCCGATGATCGCCACGATCGGCATCGCGATCTTCTTCAACAACGCGGCGCAAGGCGTGTTCGGCGCCGAGAACCTGCGCTTCCCGAGCGAACTCGTGCCCGATGAGCAGCTGCACTTCCTCGGCGTGCAGATCAGCGTGCTCGAGGTCGCGATCATCGTCCTGTCGTTCGCGCTGATGGCGGCGCTGCTGATCGTGATGCGCAAGACCCAGCTCGGGCGCGCGCTGCGCGCGATCGCCGAGTCACCGAAGTCCGCGGCGCTGCTCGGCATCAACGTCGAAGGCCTGTTCTACCTGACCTCGGCCACCGCCGCGGCGCTCGGCGGCGTCAGCGGCGTGCTGATCGCGCTGTACTCGAATGCGGTGTTTCCGCTGATGGGCCAGCCGATGCTGCACAAGGGCATCGCGGTCATCATTCTCGGCGGCATGGGCGACATCCGCGGCGCCCTGATCGGCGGGCTGTTCCTTGGCTTCGCCGAAGTGATGTCGGTCGCCTACATCGGCTCGACGATGCGAGATGCGGTCGCGTTCGGACTGCTGTTTATCGTGCTGCTGCTGCGTCCGCAAGGAATGTTCGGCAAGGTCCTGGAACGAAAAGCCTGAAGAAATGACAACACCGACGTCGCTTCGCTCCTGCCCCCGGAGGGGGCGCAGGCCTTCCCTTGGGGCGGCCCGGCGGGAGTCCTGACATGGAGTGGTTCGACAACTTCTGGCAGGTCTACAACAACCTGATCCTGACGATCGGCGTCAACGCGTTGCTCGCGCTGTCGATCTGGCTCACGCTGTCGTGCGGTCTGCTCGCGATGGCGAACGCGGCGTTCATGGGCATCGGCGCGTACACCGCGTCCATTCTGACGATGAACTACGGCGCGCCGTTCCCGCTCGCGCTCGCCGGCGGCATCGCCGCGCCGGCGTTGGTCGCGCTGCTGATCGGCGGACCGACGCTGCGTCTGTCGGGCGTCTACCTCGCGATGGCCACACTCGGTTTCGGCGAGGTCGTGCGCGTGCTGATCCTGAACGCCGAATCGCTGACGGGCGGCGCGCTCGGCCTAAACGGCATTCCGCAATCGACACAGTGGTGGCATGTGCTGCTCGCGCTCGTTGCGGTGCTGCTGATCCTGTGGCGGCTGGGGCGCTCGCGCATCGGGCGCGCATTCGAGGCGATCAACGAGGACGCCGTGGCTGCGTCGCTGATGGGCATTGCGGTGAACGCGCACAAGATGCTCGCGTTCGCGCTCGGCGCGGCGATTGCCGGACTCGCCGGTGCATTGAACGCGCACCTGACCTTCTTCATCGGTCCGAGTGAGTTCGGCTTCGACCGCGGCGTCGACATTCTGACGATGGCCATCCTCGGTGGCACCGGCGGCCTGAGCGGCCCGGTGCTGGGCGCGCTGATCGTAACGCTGCTTCCCGAGCTGCTGCGCAGCTTCAGGGATTTCCGCACGATGATGAACGGCGCGATCTTGGTGCTCATCGTTCTGTTCCTGCCCAAGGGCTTATGGGATCCGAAGCGCATCCGGCAGTGGTTCGGAAGCAAGGCTGCATGATGCTGAAACTCACCAACCTCTCCATGCGCTTCGGCGGCCTCTCGGTCCTGCAGGACGTGAGCTTCGAGGTGCCTGCCGGCAAGGTCTTCGGCCTGATCGGGCCGAACGGCGCCGGCAAGACGACGGTGTTCAACCTGATCACCGGCCTGCTCGCGCCAACCGGCGGCGAGATCGAGCTGCACGGCCAGAGCCTGCTGGGCGCGGCACCGCACCAGATCACACGCCGCGGGATCGCACGCACGTTCCAGAACATTCGCATCTTCAAGGACATGACGCTGCTCGACAACGTCGTCGTCGGCATGCACAGCCACCTCGACTACGGCTTGCCGGGCTGGCTGCTCGCGCTGCCGGGATTTCGCGCGCAGGAGCAGCGCGCGCGCGAGAGGGCGCACGAGCTGCTCGGCTGGGTCGGCTTGGCTGCGAAAGCCCTGGATACCGCCGACAACCTCTCTTACGGCGATCAGCGCAAGCTCGAACTCGCGCGCGCGCTGGCCACCGAACCGAAGCTGTTGCTGCTCGACGAACCGGTCG
>JANYBE010000390.1 GCA_025360945.1 Rhizobacter sp.
CGGAACACTGGGGCAAAGGTGCATCAATTCATGCGCATCGCGGGCGCGATACGCTACCCTGCGAGCCCGCCGACCTCGAACCAGGCCATGCCCGCAGTGCCCACCACCCCCGAACAGATCGTGCAGCTCCTAGACGACGCGGAGGACCGCTACTTCTCGGCGACCAGCACCGCTGTCGACCTGAGCGCGCAGGCACTGGCCGCACTCACCGCGCTGCCGACCGCGGCCGAGGCCACTGTGCCAACGCTGCGCTCGCGCGCGCTGCGCACCCATGGCATCTCGCTGCATTTCGCGGGCCGGCATGCCGAGGGCCGCGCCTCGCTGGTGGCGGCACTGGCCGCCGCGCCCGAGGGCGATCTGGCGCAGCAATCGTCGGTGCTGCGAGGGCTGTCGATCGGCAGCGAAATGCTCGGCGATATCGACGACTCCGCGGCTTGGGCCAACAAGGCGCTCGTGGCGGCCCGTGCGCACGGCGGCACGCGCCTGATCGGCGACGCGCTGCTCTCGCTCGGTGTGTGCTACTCGCGCGCCGGCGACCCGGCCGCAGGCCTGGCCCACTTCGACGAGGTGCTGGCGTTGTTCGAGGCCGAGGGCAACGACGAGGGTTGCCGCCACGTGCTGGTCAACATGGGCATCAACTTCAAGAACCTGGGGCGGCACGCGGAATCGGTCGCGCATCTGGAGCGCGCGCTTGCACTGGCCGAAGCCGCGCGCGACACCGGCGTCGTCGCGGTCTCGCGCTCGAACCTCGGTGAATCGCTCACGCTAATGGGCCGCTTCGACGAAGCGCGCACGGCGCTCGAAGCCGCGATCCTGGCGCTGACCGCCAGCGGCAACGTCGACGGCGAAACCAACACCCGCGTCAACCACGGCCGCCTGCTCGTCGAGCTCGGCGAGATCGCCGACGCGCAGACCGAGCTGGAGCGTGCGCTGAGCCTGACCGAGCGCACCGGCGGGCGCAACCATGCGGCGAACGCGAACCTGGCGCTGGCCGAGCTGCACAAGCGTGCAGGACGCTTCGAAGTAGCACTGCGCCACCACGAGGCGTACCACGCGGCCGAGCGAGCCCAATTCAACGCCGAGTCGGATCGAAAGCTCCAGTCGTTGCGGGCGCAGCGCGAGATCGCCGACGCGCGCTACGAGGCCGAGCTGCACCGACTCAAGCATGTCGAGATCGCCAGCGCGCACGAGGAACTCAAGGTCTTGCACGCCGCGCTGCTCGCAGCCGACGACGAGAAGAACCTTCTGCTCGAGCGGCTGGCCGAGCAAAGCCGCACCGACGCGCTAACCGGCCTGGCGAACCGGCGCGCGCTCGACGAACGGCTCGCCGACGAGGTGCTGCGCTCGCAGCGCCACGGTCAGGCGCTGGCGGTGGCGTTGTGCGACCTCGACTTCTTCAAGCAGGTCAACGACCGCTTCGGCCACGCCGTCGGCGACGCGGTGCTCAAGCGCGTCGCCACGATCCTGCGCGAGCGCTGCCGCGGCACCGACCTCGTCGCGCGCTACGGCGGTGAAGAGTTCTGCCTCGCATTCTTCGACACCGATGCCGAATCGGCGAGCCGAACCTGCGAGACCCTGCGCCTGGCGGTGGGGGCACACGACTGGGCGACCGTGCACCCGGAGCTGGCCGTCACGCTGTCGATCGGCATCGCCGACGACCCGCAGCGGAAGACCCACGAGCAGCTGCTCGCCGACGCCGACCACCAGCTCTACCGCGCCAAGCACGAGGGCAAGAACCGCGTCTGCTGGCGCGGCAACGAACTGGCCGGGAAGCCCGCAATGGCAAAGGGCGCCAGGTTCACCTGACGCCCTTCGGATTTTGCATCGGCCCTGACTGCGACCTGCGTGTTGTTGCGGCCTTCAGCCTCCTGGCTTGGCGCGCTGTCTCCTCAGCCCCGTCCTGCGAGGCACCATGGAGGTGCCTGCTGCGAGGGTTGAGACTGTAGGGGCGGGACGCCCAGTACGCACTAGGGATTTCCCCACGAAAACCGGCACCCCCCCGGCGCCATCACTGGGCGGCCATCACTGGGCGGCCATCGGCACCGAGAGCACCACTTTAGTGCCTGCGCCGACGCTGCTGCTCACGTTCACGGCGCCAGCGTGCAGCTCGACGATGCGCTTAACAATCGCCAGCCCCAGCCCCTTGCCGCCCTCGCCGGTGGCCGGCGCGACGCTCTGCCGGCTCTGATAGAAGCGGTCGAACAGGTAAGGCAGATCGGCGGCCGGGATGCCCGGGCCAGTGTCGGCGACGCTGACCTGCACGCGTGCGTCGATGACCTGCGCCGACAGCGTGATGCGCGCGCCCGACGAGCAGAACTTGAGCGCGTTGTCGACAAGGTTGGCGACCGCGCGCTCGAACAGCTCGATGTCGAGCGCGGCGAAAGCCGGGCTCGCTGACGCGTCGCGCTCCGCGTGCAGCTCGACGCCTTGCTGCGCGGCCCGCTCGGCGAAGCGGATCTGGATGTCGTCGAGCAATTCGCCCGCATCGACGACCTCGGTGTGCAGCTTGAACTCGGGCTCGTCGAGCTTGGCCAGATCGCCCAGCGACTGCACCAGGCGCGCCGCGTTGCGAGTGTTGCGCAGCGCGATCTCGACCAGCCGGCGGTCGTCGGCACGGCTGGCGTCCGCGGCCCAGCGGCCGTCGAGCGTCTCGAGACAGGCCACGGTCGCGGTCAACGGCGAGCGCAGGTCGTGCGACAGGTTGCTGACGCCTTCGCGCCGAAAGTGATCAAGCCGGCGCAGCTCGTTCCACTGGCTGCGACAAATGTCGATCAGCATCACGAACGCGCCGGTGAGCTGGCCGAACTCGTCACGCGTCGCGGCCGGCAGCGTCACCTGCGGCGCACCGGTCGCACTGTCGTCGAGGCCGCGCTGCGACAGCGTCGCGACCGCATCGGTCAGGCGCTGCAAGGGCCGCGTCACCGACACGATGATCAGCACCGCGACCAGTGTCGTGAACGCGACGATCGCCAGGATCAGCCCGAGCGCGGGTCGCCCGAAGGCCATCCTCAGCGCAGCCCAGCGGCCCTCCGGCAGCTGGCCGGTGTGCAGCACGAGGTACAGGTAGCCGACGACCGGGTCGTTGGCGCTCATCACCGCGCGCCGCACCGGCTGTACTGCGACAACCGCATGGGCGTCCATGCGCTCGGGGTCGTCACCCATCACGTAGGCCGCGTCGGGCTGGCCGACGGCCTGGAGCACCGGTGTCAACGCGACCTTGAAGCCCGGCGCCAGCTTGGCGCTGCCGCTGGTCGCGAGCACCGCGCCCTGCAGGTCGAGCAGATACAGCTGGGTGTCGGGCTCGAACAGCACCATGTTGCGCAGCCAGGTGCGGAACTGGTCAGGCTGGCGCTCGTAGGTCTCGAACAAGTAGTCGTTGTTGGCCGTAACGCGGCCGAGAAAGCCGGTGCCACGGCGGTATGTGGCCTCGTGCTCGAAGCGCTGGAACGCGTAGACGACGGTCGCGATCACCAGCAGCGCTGTAATCAGGCCGGTAGCGAACACCGTCAGTGCGAGCTTGAACCTGACCGTCATGGCGGCGCATCGCGCATCTTGTAGCCGGCGCCGCGCGCCGTGAGGATCAGCGACGGCCGCATTGGTTCGGCCTCGAGCTTGGCGCGCAGCCGGTTGATGTGCGTCGTCACCGTGTGCTCGTAGCCGTCGTGCGTGTAGCCCCAGACCGCGTTCAGCAGCTGCGCGCGCGAGAACACGTGGCCGGGGTGCGAGGCGAAGTGCAGCAGCAGGTCGAATTCGAGCGCGGTGAAGTCAATCAGCGCGCCGCGGCAGCGCACCTGGCGTTTGGCCGGCAGGATCTCGAGCTCGCCGTTGCGGATCAGCGCAGCGCGGCCCGGCTTCTGCGCGTTCACCTGCGCCGCCGCGAGCAGGTCGGCGCGGCGCAACAGCGCCTTCACGCGCGCCAGCAGTTCGGCGAGCGAGAAGGGCTTGGTCAGGTAGTCGTCCGCACCCAGCTCCAGACCGAGCACGCGATCGAGCTCGGTGGACTTGGCGGTGAGCATCAGGATCGGTGTGGCGCTGCCGCGTGAGCGTAAGGCCTTGCAGACCTCCAGCCCGTCCATGCGCGGCATCATCAGGTCGAGGATCAGCAGGTCGCTGGCGCGTTCGGTCTGGCGCGCGAGCGCCTGCTCGCCGTCGCCGACGGCCGAGACGTCGTAGCCGGCCGTGCGCAGGTTCATGACCAACAGGTCGCGAATGTCGGTCTGGTCTTCGGCGACGAGGATGTGAGCAGGCATGCGCGATTGTCGGTCGGCTCACGCGAGTTCTTACGCCGACCTGATTAGCGACCAACCTCAGCCACACGAATGAAGTGCGCCGGAGCTGGAGTTGAAAGGCAAGCGGCGCGCAGCAAGCGAGGCAAGATGGAGCGCAGATTGAAGCGGCGGTTGAATCGATACTGGGCCTCAGCGAGGTAG
>JANYBE010000432.1 GCA_025360945.1 Rhizobacter sp.
CAAAGATCCGCGCATTTTTCATCGATCCGGAATTTGCGCGCCGGGGCCTGGGCAGCATCCTGCTCGCCCATGTGCGCAATGCCCACTACCAGCGTGGAAAATACCAGCGGGCCGATCAGCATCTTGATCAGGCGCAGGAACACGTCGGACATGATGGACACGTAGCCGGCGATCTGCGCAGCGGCTTTCTTGTCGGGAAAGCTCGTGAAGATCATGTAGCCCAGAATGATGCCGATCACCATCGCGATCAGGATCCAGGCCGCTGGCGGCAGTCGCTTTTTCATGGACGTCATCCCTCGGTAGTCGTTGGTCTGGCTGGCTCGAGTGCGCAGCGGGCGAACTGTAGGGGTCACGCAAGAGACGCGCCAATGCTGAATGTCCGCGAGGCTATGCATGCGGCGCATAGCTGCCCCGGGCAAACCCGGAGTTTTCAATCAGGAACGGTCAGGCGGTCGTGGCGAGAAAGTCCCACAGCGCGAGCGCACCGGGTTTGCTGTGGCGCGCCATCTCGGGGCGTTCGCGGTAGATGCGGATGTCCATCTGCAGCTCGTGCTTGCCGGCGGGCGCGGCACGTACCAGGCGCTTGCTCTTGAGCTCCTTCTTGACCGAGGTTGCGGGCAGAAAGGCCAGGCCGTGGCCCTCGATGGCCATCGCCTTTAGGCCTTCGGCCATGTCGGTTTCGTAGAAGGGCTCGAGGTGCAGCGGCTCGGTCGATTGCTTCGCGATGACCTCGACCAGCCGCCCAAGATAGGCACCCGGCGCGTAGGCCAGGTAGGGCACGGTGCGCCCAGGAGCGGCCGGAAGACTGAACATCGGCCGGCCCTCGGCGTCGCCCTTGGCGTAGGCGACGAGCGTCTCGTGGCCGAGGCTGAGCATCTCGTAGCGATCCGGGTTGAGCTGCAAGGGCTGCG
The DNA here is from genome assembly GCA_025360945.1 of Rhizobacter sp. Classification (GTDB taxonomy): domain Bacteria; phylum Pseudomonadota; class Gammaproteobacteria; order Burkholderiales; family Burkholderiaceae_C; genus LMDS01. The sequence continues at coordinate 912 of JANYBE010000432.1, forward strand.
ACGGGTGGTGATAGGCCAGCAGCAGGTCGCAGCTGCCTTCGACGAGGTGCATCACCGCGTCGTGCACGTTGAGCGCGATCAGGCGGCTCTTCATCGCGCCGAATCGCCTGCGCAAGTCCATGACCCAGTGCGGGAAGAAGGTGAACGCGAGCGAGTGCGGCACAGCGAACTCGATCATGTCGAGCCCGGCCGCCTTGTGGCTGCGCATCATGTTGCGCGTGGCCTGCAGCGAGCCGAGCATCTCGAGTGCCTGCGCGTGCAGCGTCTCGCCGGCCGAGGTGAGCCGCGTCGGGTACGAGGAGCGATCGACGAGGTCGATGCCGGCCCAGGCCTCGAGCGACTGGATGCGCCGCGAGAACGCTGGCTGCGTCACGTGCCGCAGCTGTGCCGAGCGCGAGAAGCTGCGCGTCTCGGCCAGGCTGACGAAGTCTTCAAGCCACTTGGTTTCCACGCCGGCAGTGTAGCCACGCGCCGACGCGCCCGCGCCTACGTAGTTACCTCAGACGGCGAGCGTGAGGTCAGGTGTGGCCGCGCTCGTCGCCTCGCTGCTGCGCTGCAGCCTCCACATGTCGGCGTAGCGACCGCCGAGCGCGAGCAGTTCGTCGTGCGTGCCGCGCTCGAGGATGCGGCCGAGCTCCATCACTAGGATCTGGTGCGCGTCGACAACGGTGGACAGCCGATGCGCGATCACCAGTGCCGTCTTGTTGCGCGCCGCGCTCTTCAGCTCGGCCTGGATCGCGCGCTCGTTGGCCGAGTCGAGCGCCGAGGTGGCCTCGTCGAAGATCAACAGCGGCGGATTCTTCAGCAGCGTGCGTGCGATCGCGACGCGCTGCTTCTCGCCGCCCGAGAGCTTGAGCCCGCGCTCGCCGACCATCGTGTCGTAACCCCGGGGCGTAGAGGCGATGAAGCTGTGGATGTGCGCCGCTTTTGCTGCGCCCTCGACCTCTTCGCGGCTGGCACCGGTGCGGCCGTAGGCGATGTTGTATTCGACCGTGTCGTTGAACAGCACCGTGTCCTGCGGCACGATGCCGATGGATTGCCGCAGGCTCTGCTGCGTGACCGCGCGGATGTCCTGCCCGTCGATCGCGATGCGCCCGGCGTTCACGTCGTAAAAGCGAAACAGCAGCCGCGCCAGCGTGCTCTTGCCTGAACCCGAGGGGCCGACCACCGCCACCGTCTTGCCGGCTGGGATCTCGAAGCTGATGTCGTGCAGGATGGTCCGGTCGGCGTCGTAGCCGAAGCGCACATGCTCGAAGCGTACCGCAGCGCCCATCGCGACCAGTGGCACCGCAAACGGTGCGTCGGCGATCTCGCGGTTCTGCGACAGCAGCGCGAACATCTTCTCCATGTCGATCATCGACTGCTTGATCTCGCGGTAGATCACGCCGAGAAAATTGAGGGGGATGTAGAGCTGGATCATCAGCGCGTTGACCAGCACCAGATCGCCCAGCGTCATCGTCCCGGCGACAACGCCGAGCGTGGCGCGCCACACCAACAGCGTGACCGCCGTGGCGATAATCAGGCTCTGGCCGAGGTTGAGCACCGAGAGCGAGGTCTGCGACTTGATCGAGGCGCGCTCCAGGCGCCTCAAGTTGTCGTCGTAGCGGTCTTGCTCGAAGTGCTCGTTCGAGAAGTACTTGACCGTCTCGTAGTTGATCAGCGCGTCAACAGCGCGCGTGTTGGCCTTCGAGTCCTGTTCGTTCATCGCGCGCCGGAAATGGGTGCGCCACTCGGTCACCGTCACCGTGAAGCCGATGTAGAAAACCAGCGCACTGAACGTGATCGCCGCGAACCAGCCGTCAAACTTGGCCGACAGCAGACTGATCACGAGCGCGATCTCGACCAGCGTCGGCAGGATGTTGTAGATTGTGTAGTTCAACAGCGACTGGATCGAGCGCGAGCCGCGCTCGATGTCGCGCGAGACGCCGCCGGTCTGGCGCTCCAGGTGAAAGCGCAGGCTCAACGCGAGCAGGTGCTCGAAGGCCTCGAGCGAGACGCGCCGAGCGATCCGTGCGGCTACTGGGTAAAAGAGAAACTCGCGCAACTCGGTGAATGCCGTGATCGACAGGCGCAGCGCCCCGTAAGCTATCAGCAGTGCGACCGGCACCACCAGTACCGTCGCAGGCTCGCCCGGTTTCAGGCTCAGTGCATCGACGAGCCGCTTCAGCACCAGTGGCACGCCGACATTCGCAACCTTCGCGCCGACCAGAAAGCTCAGTGCGACGAGCACGCGCCAACGCCATTGCCACACATAGGGCAACAGCTTTGCAAGCGTTGCCCAGTCGGAGCGCGGCACAGGCACGGCGGCGCCGGGTGCGGGAGGTGGAGCAGCAAGCGTGGTAGGGCGCATGGGACGGGATCACAAACAGGGGCGACAAAGATGAAAGAATGCAGCGATCAACAGCCGCAGGTGACGCAATATGGCAGAGATTTCAAGTGACGCGCGCAGCGGCGACGCCGGCGCATCGATCGCGCCGCTGCATCTGCCTGACGATCGCCAACTCGTGCTGCGCGTGATGCCGATGCCAGCCGATGTGAACGGCAACGGTGACATCTTCGGCGGCTGGATCATGGCGCAGGTCGACCTGGCCGGTGCAGTGCTGCCGGCGCGCATTGCCAAGGGCCGACTCGTGACGGTCGCGGTGAACCAATTCATCTTCAAGCAGCCCGTGTCGATGGGCGACCTGCTGAGCTTTTACGCCAAGGTCGAGCGCATCGGCCGCACCTCGATCACCGTCAATGTCGAGGTCTATGCCGAGCGCAACCCGGCGAACCTGCATGTGGTGAAGGTGACGGAGGCGAACCTGACCTATGTGGCGATCGACCGCGACGGCAAGCCGCGGCTGATTCCGACCTGAGCGGATTCAGTCGACGAAGAAGTCGGGGATGAACTCGGTCGCTCCCGGCGTGACGCTGTAGCGGCCCAAATCGGTCACGCCGTGCTTCGCGAGCAGTTCGTCGTCGATGAAGAAGTTGCCGCTCGTCGTGCGCGCGTCGCTGGTGAGAACCAGGTAGGCCGCGTCCGAGAGGATCTCCGGTGTGCGGCACTTCGCCAGATCGGCGCCCGGGATCATTTGCAAGGCCGCGGTTGCGATTGCGGTGCGCGGCCACAGGCTGTTGACGGCGATGCCGTAGGGCTTAAATTCGCCCGCGTGGCCGAGTGTGCATTCGCTCATGCCGTACTTGGCCATCGTGT
>JANYBE010000435.1 GCA_025360945.1 Rhizobacter sp.
GGGCCGAACTCCGCGCTACCGCGGCGCATGGCGTCATCGGCGTGCTGACCGACATCGACGACACGCTGACGACCGACGGCCGCATCACGCCCGACGCGCTGGCCGCGCTCGCCCGGCTGAAGGCCGCCGGCCTGCACGTGATCGCGATCACCGGCCGGCCCAAAGGCTGGAGCGAGCCGTTCGCGCGCAGCTGGCCGATCGATGCGATCGTGGCCGAGAACGGCGCGGTCGCATTGTTCCGCGAAGCCGGTGCACTGAAGGTCGAATACGCGCAGGACGATGTCACGCGAACGCGCAACGCGGCGCGGCTGCGCGAGGTCGCCGTGCGCGTGCTGCGCGAGGTGCCCGGTGCGACGCTCGCGCAGGACAGCGCGGGCCGCGTCACTGACATCGCGATCGATCACGGCGAGTTTGCGCAACTCTCGACGGCACAGATCGATGGCGTGGTCGCAATCATGGCCAGCGAAGGCATGAATGCGACCGTGAGCTCGATCCACATCAACGGCTGGTTCGGCGCCCACACCAAGCTCAGCGGTGCGCAGTGGGCGGTGCGGCGATTGCTGTCGAAAGGCCTCGACGCGCGGCACTGGGTCTATGTGGGCGACTCGACCAACGACCAACTGATGTTCGGCCACTTTCCGCTCAGCGTCGGCGTGGCCAACCTGCTGCGGTTCGCGGACGTGCTGACAGTCTGGCCGGCCTACATCACGCGGCGCGCGCGCGGTGCCGGTTTCAACGAAGTCGCGCGCACGCTGACGTCATCGGCGCCGCCGGCATGAACGCCCGGCTGCCGCGCGGCACCCGTCAGTTGCCCACCGTCGCGGTCGCACTGGCATTGGCGCTTGCGGCGGCCGTTTCCCTCGGCCTGGCGCGCTTTTCATATGCACTGCTGCTGCCGCCGATGCGCACCGACCTGGGCTGGAGCTACCTGACCGCCGGCGCGATGAACACCGTGAACGCCGCCGGTTACCTCGTTGGCGCGCTGCTCACGCCGGCGTGGCTGCGACGCTTCGGCGCGCGACGCGTGCTGCTGGCCGGTGGGATCGGCGCCGGCGTGCTGCTGATCGCGCATGGCCTCGTCACTGGCGACGCGGCGCTGTACGCACTGCGGTTGTTGACCGGCGTCGCGAGTGCCGCCACCTTCGTCGCCGGCGGCCTGCTCGCGGCGCGGCTGGCAAGCCACGGCGAGCCCCGGGCCGCCGGGCTGGTGCTGGGCATCTACTACGGCGGCACAGGCGTCGGCATTGTCGTCTCCGCCTTGCTCGTGCCCGCGCTCAGCGCGCGGCCGTCACCGCACGCGTGGCAATCGGCATGGATGGCGCTCGGCGTTGCGGCACTGCTGGCGACCGCGTTGACCGCCCTCGCGACACGTGCACTCGACCCGACCGGTGCCGCGAACACCGCGCACGCGCCGTTCGCGTGGCGGCGCTTCGCCTGCGGGCTGGCGGCCTACTTCATGTTCGGCCTAGGCTACATCGGCTACATGACCTTCGTCGTCACCTTGCTGCGCGAACAGCATCTGGGCGACGGCCTGATCTCGGTGTTCTATGCCTTGCTCGGGCTCGCGGTGATCGGCTCGTCGTGGCTGTGGGCCGGTTTGCTGCACCGCCAGCGCGGCGGTGGCGCGATGCAGCTGCTGAACGCGCTGCTTTCGCTTGCCACGGTCCTGCCGGTGCTGAGCGCGCACCCCGTCGCGGTGTTCGCCTCGGGCCTGTTGTTCGGCGCAGTATTCCTGTCGGTCGTCGCGTCGACCACCGCGCTGGTGCGCCACAACGCGCCGCCGGCCGCGTGGCCGGCCGGCATTGCCGCATTCACGATCGTGTTTGCCGCCGGACAGATCGTCGGGCCGACGCTGGTCGGCTGGGTCGCCGACGGCACGGGCGGCTTGGCGCAAGGGCTGGCGTGCTCGGCCGCGGTGCTGCTGGTAAGTGCGCTGCTCGCCTGGGGGCAGCGCCCGATCAACCCCCCAGCTTGAGGAACGTGCGCATGCGCTCCAACTCGTCATCGAGCCCGAGCCGAAACGCCTTGTCGCGTGGCGCACGGCCGCTCTGGTAGCCGATGTCGCTCGTCAGTTCGCCCTGCAGTACCGAGAGGTTGCCCCAGCCGATGACCTGCTCGCGCCACAGCAGCGGCAGCGCGTAGTAGCCGCGCACCCGCTTCGGTGCGGGCGTGTAGGCCTCGAAGCGGTAGGCCCAGCCCCAAAAGTGCTCGAAGCGGCGCCGGTCCCACACGACCGGATCGAAGGGCGCGAGCAGGCGCACCGCGTCGTCGGGCCCGTGGCGCTTCGAGCCCGGGTTCTCGCTCTCGGGCCAGAACCATTCGGCGCCGTCGATGCGCGTGTTCGGTAAGCGCGCCTTGGCGCGTTGGAGCGCCGCGTTGCGATCCAGCCGCCACTGCGGCGCCCCGCCCTGCAAGTGGCTGACCAGTTGACCCAGCGACGCGGCCGGCAGCGGCGCGTACTTGTGCACGACCACGTCGATCAGCGCATCGAAGGCCGCGGCCGGATCGGGCGCGGCCGGATTCTCCTCGCGCGCCGCGTACAGACGCACGCCGCCCTCACGCCTCGCGATGCGCACCAGACCGCGGTAGTGCATCTCGTCGAGCAGCTGCGTGCTAGCGTTGCTCGAGCCGCCGAACCAGTTGCGCGCCTTGCCGTGCGCGAAGTGCGCATCGACCTCGCGCGGGTGCACGACGCCATGTGCGCGCACGAACTCGAGCACGGCGTGCGCCTGCGAGGAGCGCGCCTTCGGCCAGTCCGCGCGCGGCGTGCGCGGGTGCATCAGCTTGTGCGTCGCGTGCGGCACGAAGCCGTAGTTGACGAAAAAGTCTTCCTCGATGGCCAGCCTCGGGTAACGCCTCTCGAGGTCGCCGGCACAGTAGTCGAGCACGCGGTGACGCAGCGTCAGGTCTTGCGCGCGCGCCGGTGCGCGGATCGGATCGGCCTGGACGAAGCCGAGCTTGCGGATTGCCTGCGGCAGCGTCGTCGGTTTGAACAGCGTGCGCGCAATCGCGTAGCGGCGCAGGTCAACGAGGGTCGGAGTGGGCATTCGCAAATGATGCCGTAACGCGCAGCCGCTAGCGCATTGGCTCCCCGCCCGCGCCCGAGCTTCAGCCGCTCGCGGGCGGCACGAGCATGGCGGTGCGCTCGGCGTACAAGGCCAGACGGGCCGGAGCCAGGTGAAGCACGAGCCGCACCAGCAGACCCATCTGCTCCACGTATTCGGTGCCCGCGACCACATAACCGAGCTTGAGCTTGGCGATCAGGACCGCGTTGTTGGTGGCCACATGCTGCGAGCTGATCGCGATGCCGCCGCGTTCACGCACGATGGCTTCTACCTCGCGCATCAAGCGCGTGTAGATGCCGCGGCCGCGGTACGCTGCGTGCACGGCCGACGAACCGACGTAGAAGCGCCCGCCGACCTCGAACCAGCCTGAGGCGTAGCCGGCGAGCTCCTCGCCGTGGAATGCACCGATGCGGATGCGGTCGGCCTTCTGCAGCGAGGTGCGCAGTTGCTCGTGGCGCGCCGCGACTTCGGCACCCATGAGTGCGTCGAGATGCTGCTGGCGCGGCCCGTCGCCGAACGTGGATTCGGACAGCGCGGCGAACGCGGTGCCTTCGAAGCTGTCGAGACGGCGCAGTTCGATGACCTCAGTCATCAAGTGGTCGCCGCCTCGGGTGGTCACAGACCTGCCGCAGCGCGCAGCGCCGCTGCCCGGTCCGTCCGCTCCCACGTGAACTCCGGCTCCTCGCGCCCGAAGTGCCCGTAGGCCGCGGTCTTCTCGTAGATCGGACGCAGCAGGTCGAGCATCTGGATGATGCCCTTGGGCCGCAAGTCGAAATGCTCCTGCACCAATGCCGAGAGCTTGTCGTCTGACATCACGCCGGTGCCTTCGGTGTAGACCGTGACGTTCATCGGCCTGGCCACGCCGATCGCGTAGGCGACCTGGATCTGGCACTGGCGCGCCAGGCCGGCGGCGACGATGTTCTTGGCGACATAGCGCGCGGCGTACGCGGCCGAGCGGTCGACCTTGCTCGGGTCCTTGCCCGAGAACGCGCCGCCACCGTGCGGGCAGGCGCCGCCATAGGTGTCGACGATGATCTTGCGGCCGGTCAGGCCGCAGTCGCCTTGCGGGCCGCCGATGACGAAGCGGCCGGTTGGGTTGATCAGAAACTTGGTGTCCTTCAACCATTCCTTGGGCAGGACTGGCCGGATGATCTCTTCGATGACGGCTTCGATGAACGATGCCTTCATCTTGGTCGGCGTTTCGCTCTGGTCGGGATGGTGCTGCGTGGACAGCACGACCGTGTCGATGCTGTGCGGCTTGCCGTCAACGTAGCGCATCGTCACCTGGCTCTTGGCGTCCGGGCGCAGGAACGCCAGGCGGCCGTCCTTGCGCAGCTGGGCCTGGCGCTCGACCAGGCGGTGCGCGTAGTAGATCGGGGCGGGCATCAACTCGGGCGTCTCGTCGCAGGCGTAGCCGAACATCAAGCCCTGGTCACCGGCGCCGGTGTTCAGGTGGTCGTCGCTCGCATGGTCGACGCCCTGGGCGATGTCGTTGCTCTGCTTGTCGTAGCAGACCATCACCGCACAGCCCTTGTAATCGATGCCGTACTCGGTGTTGTCGTAGCCGATGCGCTTGATCGTGTCGCGCGCGACCTGGATGTAGTCGACATGCGCATTGGTCGTGATCTCGCCGGCGAGCACGACCAGCCCGGTGTTCGTCAGCGTCTCGGCCGCGACGCGCGATCGCGGATCCTGCGCGAAGATCGCATCGAGGATGGCATCGGAGACCTGGTCGGCGACCTTGTCGGGGTGGCCTTCGGAAACGGACTCGGACGTGAAAAGGAAATCGTTCGACACTCTTAAACTCCAGTAGGTAACAGCTCTTGCGTTGCCGACCGGTACCTTGGAGGAGCGGCGAACGCTTTAGCAGGATTTATGAATCGCCCCGCAAGTAGCTCAGTAACTCGGCGATGGCCGTGATTATAAGAAGATGCTGACACTGTTTCGCGCCCTGTCCCGCTGCCCCCTGTGGTTTCTGCACGGCGTCGGCGCAATCCTGGGCTGGATCACCTACTGGGCCTCACCGACGTATCGCAGACGCTTCGCGGAGAATGTGCGCCAGGCCGGGATCGCACCGGCCGAAGCGCGCCCCGCCATCGCCGCAGCCGGCCGCATGGTGGCCGAGCTGCCGTTTCTGTGGCTGCGCCCGGCAAATGAGCCGATCCGTCCTAACCTCACCTGGGAGGGCGACGCGCTGATCGCTGATGCGCTGCGTGCTGGCCACGGCATCGTACTGCTGACACCGCACATGGGCAGCTTCGAGGTCGCGGCGCAGGCCGTCGCACAGCGCTTCGCGGCGGAGTTCGGGCCGATCACGGTGCTGTACCGGCCCGCCCGCAAGCCCGCACTGCGCGCCGTGATGGACGAATCCCGCCCTCGCCCTGGCGTAGCCACGGCGCCCGCTACGCTCGCAGGCGTACGTCTGATGATCCGCGCGCTGCGCCGTGGTGAAGCGGTCGGGCTGTTGCCGGACCAGGTCCCGCCCGACGGCATGGGCGTGTGGGTACCGTTCTTCGGCAAACCGGCCTACACGATGACGCTGGCCGCGCGACTGGTGCAGCAGACTGGCGCGGTGCCGCTGCTGATTTGGGGCGAGCGGCTGCCCCGCGGGGCTGGCTACACGGTGCGCGTCAGCGCGCTCGGCGAGACGCTTCCTGGCGGCGACCCGACTCAGGCAGAATCCGCCGCGATCATGAACCGCGCGATGGAGCGCCTGATCCGGCAGTGCCCGCAACAGTATCTGTGGGGTTACCACCGCTACAAGACACCCCGCTCTGCCGACTGAGCAGGGGTTGCACAAGGGGAACGATCGTTGGGCGCACGACTCCTGCTGGGCCTGTTGTGGCTGTTGCATTGCCTGCCGCTGGGCGTGCAAGCGTTGCTCGGTCGCGCGCTGGGCCGGCTGCTCTACGCGGTGGCCGGCACGCGCCGGCGCATCGCGCTGCGCAACATCGCGCTGTGCTTCCCCGAGCAAAGCGACGCACGGCACGAAGCGCTCGCGCGTGAGCACTTCCAATGGCTGGGCCGCAGCATCCTCGAGCGAGGCGTGCTCTGGTATGCATCACCCACGCGGCTGAGGCGGCTGATCCAGGTCGAAGGCGACGTGCAGCTCGCCGAACGCAGCGAGCGCCCCGTGATGTGGCTGGTGCCGCACTTCATGGCACTCGACGTCGCTGGCGTCTCGGTGCTGCTGTTCCAAAAGCGCAGGGGCATCTCGATCTACCAGGAGCAGAGCGACCCGGTGATGGACGCCGCGATGCGCCGCGGCCGCCTGCGCTTGGGCAACGCCGAGATCTTTCCGCGCGACGATTCGGCCAAGGCCCTGTTCCGCGCGATCCGCCGCGGCGATGCATTCTTCAACCTGCCCGACATGGATTTCGGCGAACGCGACGCGGCCTTCGTGCCGTTCTTCGGCATCCCCGCGGCGACGCTGCTCGCCCCTTCGCGGCTGGCTCGCGCGCTGAACATGTTGGTGCAACCTGTGATCGCCGAGACGTTGCCCGGCGGCGCCGGCTACCGCGTGCACTTCTTGCCGGCATGGGACGACTTCCCAACCGACGATCCGTTGGCCGATACGGCCGCGATGAACCGCTGGATCGAGGCACAGATTCGCGCCAATCCAGCGCAATACCTGTGGGTGCACAAGCGCTTCAAGACGCGACCTGCCGGTGAACCGTCACTCTACTAGCGCGACGACAACGCGACCCCCGGCCGAAGCCATAATTCGCACATGAAGCTTCGGTTCACCAAGATGCAGGGCGCGGGCAACGACTTCGTCGTTCTCGACGGCACACGGGCGCCGGTCGTGCTGAGTGACGCCCAAGTGCGCATGCTTGGCGACCGCCGCTACGGTGTCGGCGCCGACCAGATCCTGATGATCGCGCCCAGCCCGGCGCCGGGCGTGGATTTCGGCTACCGCATCTTCAACGGCGGCAGCGGCGACGAGGTCGAGCACTGTGGCAACGGCGCGCGCTGCTTCGTGCGATATGTGCGCGACAAGGGACTTTCGACCAAGCGCACGCTGCGCGTGCAGACCGTCAACAACACGCTCGAGCTGCGGCTGCAAGACGACGACCGCGTCAGCGTCGACATGAACGCGCCGATCTTTAATCCGGCACAGGCCCCCTTTGATCCTTCGGGCCTGCAAGCGCGCGAGGTAAATGGCTTCGCGATGTGGCCGGTCTCTATTGCCGGCGAGCACATCGAACTCGCGGTGCTGTCAATGGGCAATCCGCACGCGGTGCAACTTGTGGACGATGTAGATACCGCGCCGGTGACCACCGTCGGGGCGCTGATCGAAGGCCACCCGCGCTTCGCACGCCGTGTCAATGCCGGCTTCATGCAGATCGTCGATCGCGGCCACATCCGACTGCGCGTCTACGAGCGTGGCGCCGGCGAAACGCTGGCTTGCGGCACCGGCGCCTGCGCGGCTGTCGTCGCAGGCATCCGCCTCGGCTTGCTCGACGCGCTCGTCGATGTCGATGCGCGCGGCGGCCGCCTCACGATCGAATGGCAGGGCGGCGATAGCCATGTGCTGATGACCGGCCCGGCCGAAACCGTTTTCGAAGGAGAGATCGAGCTATGAGCAAGCAACCATGAGCGGCGTCCAGGGCATCACCGAGGCCGACATCGCCAACTACCTGGCGAACACGCCGACGTTCTTCGAACGCCACGCCGAGCTGCTTGGCAGCGTGCAGCTGACCAGCCCGCATGGCCAGCGCGCGGTGTCCCTGCAGGAGCGCCAGATGGAGATGCTGCGCGACAAGATCCGCGGCCTCGAGGGCAAGATCATCGAGATGATCCGCTTTGGCCAGGACAACGTGAGCATCGCCGACAAGCTGCACCGCTGGACTCGCGCGCTGATGGTCACCGCGCAACCGGGCGATCTGCCCGAGGTGCTGGTGCGCGAGCTGATGCACCACTACATGATTCCGCAATCAGGCATCCGCATCTGGGGCGCAGCACCGGCATTTGCTGCGCTGCCCTTCGCGCAGACGGTGAGCGACGACGTGAAGGTCTTCGCTGCCAGTCTGGCGCTGCCCTATTGCGGCGTGAACTCAGGCTTCGAGGCCGCGCTGTGGCTGGAAGAACCCGCGAGCGCGAAGTCGATGGCGCTGGTGCCGCTGCGCGCCGAGCTGGCCACGGCCGGCGCTACGTTCGGCATGCTGGTGCTGGCCTCGCCCGACCCGACGCGCTACACCGCCGAAATGGGCACCGAGTTCCTGGTGCGCATCGGCGAGATCGCCAGTGCCGCGCTCTCGCGCGTGCTGCCGGCGCGCGGCTGAACGCCATGGTCGATGCGGCGCCAGGCACCGCAGGTGTCGACGCCGATATCCAGCGCCACCTCGTGCATTTGAAGGTCGAGCGCCGGCTTGCAGCGCGCACACTGGCGCTGTACGCCGAGGCCTTCGCGCGACTGCAATCCTTTGCCGCCGCACAGAAGCTGCTGCTGCGTGAGGTACAGATGCACCACGTGCGGAGCTGGGCCGCAGCGCTGCACGCCCAAGGCCTCGCACCGCGCAGCATCGCGCTCGTGCTGTCGGCTTGGCGCGGCCTGTACCGCTGGCTCGGCAACGACGGGCTGGTTGCGCTGAACCCGGTCGAGGGCGTGCGTGCGCCCAAGGCGCCGCAGCCGCTGCCGAAGGCGCTGTCGGTCGATCACGCGATGGCGCTGGCCGATGCCGCTCCGCACGCGGGCACCGACCCGGTGCTGGCGGCACGCGACCAGTGCATCGTCGAGCTGCTGTACGGCTGCGGCCTGCGTGTGGGCGAGCTGGTCGGGCTCGATCTGCGTGCCGGCGACGGTGGCTGGATCGACCCATCCGATGCCAGCGCCCACGTGATCGGCAAGGGCAGCAAACGCCGCAGCGTCCCGGTCGGCGCGGTCGCGCTAAAGGCTCTGCGCGCGTGGCTGGAGCTGCGCGCGGAGCTCGCGGGCAGTGATGAACAGGCGCTGCTCGTCGGCACGCGAGGCGCACGCATCAGCGCGGGCCAGGTGCGGGCGCGATTGAAGCTGCGCGCGCTGCAGGCCGGCTTGCCCACGCACGTGCATCCGCACATGCTGCGGCATTCGTTCGCGACCCACGTGCTGCAAAGCAGCGGCGATCTGCGCGCGGTGCAGGAGTTGCTCGGTCACACCAACATCACGACCACGCAGGTCTACACCAAGCTCGATTTCGGGCACCTCTCGAAGGTCTACGACGCCGCGCATCCGCGTGCCAGACGCAAGCCTTAAAGACCGCCAAGCCATGAAGACCATTACGCTGCGCCCCGGCAAGGAGCGATCGCTGCAACGCCGCCACCCGTGGGTGTTTGAGTCCAGCATCGCCAGCGGCAAGGCCGACCCGGGCGAGACCGTGCGCGTGCACACCGGCGACGGCACGTTCGCCGCCTGGGCCTCGTACAGCCCCAGCTCCGCGATCCGCTTGCGGGTGTGGAGTTTCGTCGAAGCCGAGCGCATCGACCGCGCGTTCCTCGAGCGCCGCATCGCGCGCGCGGTCGCGCTGCGCGCCCGGCTGCCGATCGCCAGCGGCGGGGTGCGCCTGATCCACGGCGAGGCCGACGGTCTGCCTGGTCTGATCGTCGATCGCTACTGCGACGTAATGAGCGCGCAGTTCCTGTCGGTCGGTGTCGAGCGCTGGAAGATCTCCATCGCCGACGCACTGCTCGCCGCGACCGGTCTCACCCGGCTCTACGAACGCAGCGACTCGAGCGTGCGCGGCCTCGAGGGCCTTGCACCGCACACTGGCTGGCTGCGTGGCGACGGCCCAACCGAGGTGTCGATCCGCGAGCACGGCTGGACCCTCACGGTCGATGTCGCCGAAGGGCACAAGACCGGCTTCTATCTCGACCAGCGCGACAGTCGCAAGCTCTTCGCCGACACGGTGCGCCAGTTCGGGTGCAAGCGCGTGCTGAACTGCTACTGCTACACCGGTGGCTTCAGCGTCGCGGCGCTGGCTGGTGGCGCTGAGCACGTCACCAGCGTCGATTCGTCGGCGCCCGCGCTGGCGCGCGCGAACGCGCATGTGACGCTGAACGGCTTCGACCCCGCGCGCCACGCGGTACTCGACGCCGACGTGAACCACAGCATGCGCGCGATGCTGGACCGCGGCGAGCGCTTCGACGCGATCGTGCTCGACCCACCCAAGTTCGCGCCGACTGCCGCCCATGCCGAACGCGCCGCGCGCGCCTACAAGGACATCAATCGCCTCGCCTTCATGCTGCTCGCGCCCGGCGGCGTGCTTTTCACGTTCTCGTGTTCAGGCGGCATCAGCGCCGACCTGTTCCACAAGATCGTTGCTGGCGCAGGGCTCGATGCCGGCGTCGATGGTATCGTCTACGCCCGCACGGGCGCGGCGCCGGATCACCCGATGACCGTGACCTTCCCCGAAGGGGAGTACCTTAAGGGGTTGGTCGTGATCAAGCAGTGACCAGGGCGCCAGGCAAAGGCACGCGCGTCTCGTATTTGGCCCGGTGCACGATGAAGAAGGTCTTCACGTTGCGCACGTTCGCGTCCTGCGTGAACAGCCGTTGCACCAGCGCGTGGTAGGCCGCCATGTCGGGCAGTTGCAGCACAAGAATCAGGTCGGGGCCCGGCGCGACGCGATAGCACTGTTGCACTTCCACCAGCGCCACCGCGCGTGCCTCGAAGGCCTGCAAGTGTTCGGCGCCCTGCGCATCCAGGCTCACCTCGGCGAATGCCGTGAGCCCGGCACCCATCTTCTTTGCCGACAGGATCGCCACCCTGCGCTCGATCACACCGGTCTCGGTAAGCCGCTTGACCCGACGCAGGCACGTCGCCGCTGAGGTGTGTGCAGCCGCCGCGAGATCCTGATTGGAGAGCGACGCGTCGCCCTGGAGAATGTCGAGGATACGCAAGTCAGTCGCATCCATAGTGATGGATATGGCCATTTATAAAAAGTGTTTGGCTTAATAATTCACTGATCACATATTGTGCAATATTAATTCGGTAATTGATAAATTTAGCAAACAAACGTCCACTCGACGTGCCTACGATTTGACTCTGTCCTGCTCATCCCGGAAAACACCATGTGTGGCATCGTCGGCGCCGTCAGTACCAAGAACATCGTTCCGATCCTGATCGAAGGCCTGAAGCGGCTCGAATACCGCGGCTATGACTCGTGCGGTGTGGCCGTGCACCAGGGCGGCGAACTGCGCCGTGCGCGCAGCACCGCCCGGGTCGCCGAGCTCGAAGCCGAAGTGGCGACGGACGCCGTCCAGGGCGGCACAGGCATCGCCCACACGCGCTGGGCCACGCACGGCGCGCCGGTGGTGCGCAACGCGCATCCACACTTCAGCCGCGGCCCGGGCGCATCCGACGCGGCGGTGGCCGTCAGCGGCGGCGCCGCGCAGGCAGGGCACATCGCACTCGTGCACAACGGCATCATCGAGAACCACGACGAACTGCGCGCCGAACTCTCGGCACGCGGCTACGTGTTCAGCAGCCAGACCGACACCGAGGTCATCGCCCATCTCGTTGACCACCTCTACGACGGCGACTTGTTCGACGCGGTGCAGCGCGCCACGATGCGCCTGCGCGGCGCGTTCGCGATCGCGGTGTTCTGCCGTGACGAACCGCACCGAGTCGTCGGCGCCCGCGAAGGCTCGCCGCTGGTGCTGGGCGTGGGCACGGGCGAGCGCGCGGGCGAGAACTTCCTTGCCTCTGACGCGATGGCGCTGGCCGGTGTGACCGATCAGATCGTCTACCTCGAAGAGGGCGACGTGGTCGATCTGCAATTGGGCAAGCACTGGATCAGCCATCGCTCCGCCGACGGCGACTACCGCCCCGTGCAGCGCGAGGTGCGCACTGTCATCGCGCACAGCGGTGCAGCCGAGCTCGGACCCTACCGCCACTACATGCAGAAGGAAATCTTCGAGCAGCCGAAGGCCATCGCCGACACGCTCGACGCCGTGCCCGGCATCACGCCCGAACTGTTCGGCGACGGCGCGCACCGCGTGTTCAAGGACGTGGACTCGGTACTGATCCTGGCCTGCGGCACGAGCTACTACGCCGGCTCGGTCGCGAAGTACTGGCTCGAGAGCATCGCGAAGATCCCGGCCAATGTCGAAGTGGCGAGCGAGTACCGCTACCGCGACAGCGTGCCCAACCCGCGCACGCTGGTCGTCACGATCACGCAGAGCGGCGAGACCGCCGACACGCTCGCCGCGCTAAAGCACGCGCGTTCGCTCGGCATGCCACACACCCTGACGATCTGCAACGTCGCTACCAGCGCGATGGTGCGCGAGTGCAAGTTCGCCTACATCACGCGAGCCGGCGTCGAGATCGGCGTGGCCTCGACCAAGGCCTTCAGCACCCAGCTCGTCGGCCTGTTTTTGCTCACGCTGGCACTCGCGCAGACGCGCGGCCATCTGTCGGATGCGCAGGAGGCCGAGCACCTGAAGGCACTTCGCCATTTGCCGGTCGCGGTGCAAGCCGTGCTTGCGCTCGAGCCGCAGGTGATCGCGTGGAGCGAGGAGTTCGCACGCAAAGAAAACGCGCTCTTCCTCGGTCGCGGCTTGCACTACCCGATTGCGCTCGAGGGCGCACTGAAGCTGAAGGAAATCAGCTACATCCACGCCGAGGCCTACCCCGCGGGCGAACTCAAGCACGGCCCGCTCGCGCTCGTCACTGCCGAGATGCCGGTCGTCACGGTCGCGCCGAACGACGCGTTGCTCGAAAAGCTCAAGAGCAATCTGCAGGAAGTTCGCGCCCGCGGAGGCGAGCTGTTCGTGTTCGCCGATGCTGACACACGCATCGAGAGCGGCGAAGGCCTGCACGTGATCCGCATGCCCGAGCACTACGGCGCGCTGTCACCGATCCTGCATGTCGTGCCTCTGCAATTGCTCGCGTACCACACGGCCTGTGCGCGCGGGACGGACGTGGACAAGCCGCGCAACCTGGCAAAGAGCGTCACGGTCGAATAGCCGGCACGCTGATCAGATCACCGCGAGCGCCTGATTCAGGTCAGCGCGCAGGTCTTCGAGGTCTTCGACGCCGACCGAAAGCCGCACCAGCGCGTCGCCAATTCCGAGCTTAGCGCGCGTCTCGGCGGGAATGGTCGCATGCGTCATGATCGCCGGGTGCTCGATCAAGCTCTCGACACCGCCCAGGCTCTCGGCCAGCGCAAAGATCTGAACTGCCTCGAGAAACCGCCGCGCACCGGCGAGGTCGGTGCGCAGGTCGAGCGAGATCATGCCGCCGAAGCCACCGCGCATCTGACGCTTCGCGAGTTCGTGCTGCGGGTGCGATTCGAGCCCCGGGTAGTGCACACGCGCGACCTTCGGTTGCGCTTCGAGCCAACGCGCGAGATCGAGCGCACTCGCGACGTGACGCTGCATTCGCAACGCCAGCGTCTTGACCCCACGCAGTGCGAGAAAGCTGTCGAACGGGCTCGCGATCGCGCCGACCGAGTTCTGCAGGAAACCCAGGCGCTCGCGCAAGTCGTCGTGCCGCTCGTCCTTGCCGACCACCGCGATCCCGCCGATCACGTCCGAGTGTCCGTTCAGGTACTTGGTCACCGAGTGCACGACCACGTCGAAGCCCAATTCCAGCGGGCGCTGCACGTACGGGCTGGCGAAGGTGTTGTCCGCCACCGTGACGATGCCGCGCGCGCGGCAAATCTCCGCGATCGTGTGCAGATCGGCCAGGCGCAGCAGCGGGTTTGTCGGCGTCTCGACCCACACCAACTTCGTGTCGGGCCGAAGCGCTGCGAGCAGGTTCTCGGGGTCGGTCAGATCGACGTAGCTAAAGCGCAGGCCGGCGCTGCGCTG
>JANYBE010000452.1 GCA_025360945.1 Rhizobacter sp.
GGCAGCCTGCGCAACCCGGCGGGCTGGAACAATGTCTTCGGCTTGCGCCCAAGCCAGGGCCGCGTGCCGCAGTGGCCGGTGACCGACGTGTGGGTCACGCAGCTCGGCACCGAAGGACCGATGGGCCGCACGGTCGAAGACGTGGCGCGGCTGCTCGACGTGCAGGCCGGGCCCGATGCGCGCGTGCCCTTGTCGCTGGCACAGCATCCATCGTTCACCGAGGGCCTGGAGGGCCTTGATTGCCAACGCGTGCGTATCGGCTGGCTCGGCGATCTGGACGGCTATCTGCCGATGGAGGCAGGTGTCCTCGATGTGTGCGGGCAGGCATTGCGTCGCTTGGAATCGCTGGGCTGCGCGGTCGAGCCGACCGCGTTCGGCCACCCGCCCGAGGCCGTCTGGCAAGCCTGGCTGGTGTGGCGGCGCTGGCTCGTCGCCGGGCGCATCGCACCGTTCCTGCTGAATCCGGCCAATCGCGCGCTGATCAAGCCCGAGGCCCTGTGGGAACACGACCAGGCGGCAGACCTCACTGGCGCGCAGGCCTTGCATGCGAGTGCGCAGCGCAGCACGTTCTACCAGCACATGCTCACGCTGCTCGAGCGCTTCGACGTGCTCGCGCTGCCAAGCGCGCAGGTCTGGCCCTTCGACGCCGCGCTGCGCTGGCCGACGCACATCGCCGGGCGCGAGATGGAGACGTACCACCGCTGGATGGAGGTCGTGATCTACGCCACCTTCGCCGGCCTGCCGTGCATTAGCGTGCCGGCCGGGTTCGGCGCGCTCGGGCTGCCGATGGGCCTGCAGCTGATCGGCCGGCCCCAAGGCGAAGCCGCGCTGCTGCGTCTGGCGCAGACCTACGAGAATGCGGCGCGCGACGTGCTGGATGTCCGCTCCGCGCACTGAGCCACCGTGGCAACACCCGAACCCACACGCTGGAGACCGCTTTTGACTCGAACGACCCACCCCATCACCTGGCTGTTCCGATCGATGTGCTGCAGCATCGTGCTGCTGGCGGGCCCGGTCGCCGCCCAGCCGATCCCCGTGGCCGACTTCTTCAAGCCGTCGGCCTTCGCCAACATGCAGATGGCGCCGTCGGGCAAGCGCATGAGCGCCACCGCGCCGCGCGCCGACGGTCGACTCAGCCTGGTGGTGATCGACCTCGACGACCTGAAGAAATCGAAGATCGTCGCCGGCTACGCGGACGCCGACATTCAAGGCGTGGAGTGGGTCAACGACGACCGGCTCGTGTTCCATCTGTCCGATCCCGATCGACCGGCCGCGACCTATCGCGGCGCCGGTGTGTTCACCGTCAGTGCCAGCGGCGGCGAGCTGCCGCGCGCGTTGGTGCGGCCGCAGTGGAAGAGCGTCAGCGAGGGCACGGCCATCGTCTCGCGGACCTTGCAGCCGAACCATCTGCTGGAGGCCGTGTTGCGCGACGGTTCGAACGACGTCGTGCTGGCAGAGTACGTGGTTGCTGCCAACGACGAGCTGCAATACGTCAACCTGAAGCGCGTGGACACGACCACGGGGCTGACACGCAGCCTGTCGCAAGGCGCGCCCGCGGGCGCCGTCCATTGGACGCTCGATCAGGCCGGGCAGGCTCGGGTGGTGACGATCGAGCAAGGGGACAAGGAGAGCGAATACTGGAAGCCGACGGTAACCTCCGCATGGACCAAGATTGGAGAGGGCGAGCGCTACGCCGACCGCGCGGCCTTCGATCCGATCTTCGTCGACGCCGACAACCGCTTGTATGCGCTGGCGCGCCTCCAGGGATCGGACGTGAGCTCGCTGGTGACCATCGACATGACCCAGGGTCCCGGCCAGATGCGCGAGCTGATCGCGACGCCGGGGTTCGACTTTCGCGGAACGTTCGTGCTGAGCGCCCGGGGGGCCGTGCTCGGCGTCAAGTACCTGACGGACGCGCGCGCCACGCTGTGGTTCGACGCCGACCTGAAGAAAATGCAGGACCAGGTCGACGCGCTGCTGCCCAGCACGGTCAATCTGATCGATTGCGGCAATTGCGATCGGCGCGACCGCGTGCTCGTCGCGTCCTATTCAGACCGGCAGCCCGCCATTTTCCAGTTGTTCGACAGCAAGGTCGGCAAGCTGGAACCGATCGCCGAGTCCCGCCCCTGGATCAAGCACAAGACGATGGCCACGCGCGACATGGTGCGCGTGACAACGCGCGACGGCCTGAGCATGCCGGTTCACGTCACGCGGCCCGTCGGAGCCAAGACGCCGCTGCCGACGGTGGTGCTCGTGCACGGTGGTCCATGGGTCCGGGGTGGGGAATGGCGATGGGACGCCGACTCGCAGTTTCTCGCGTCGCGCGGCTACGTCGTGATCGAGCCCGAGTTCCGCGGTAGCACCGGCTTCGGCCGCAAGCACTTTCGTTCGAGCTGGAAGCAGTGGGGTCTGGCGATGCAGGACGACGTCGCCGACGCGGCGCTGTGGGCCGTCCAGCAGGGGCACGCCGACCCGAAGCGCATTTGCATCGCCGGCGCGAGCTATGGCGGCTATGCCACGCTGATGGGGCTGATCCGCAACCCGGAGATCTTCCGCTGTGGCGTCAACTGGGTCGGCGTGACCGACATTGACCTGATGTACTCGATCACCTGGAGCGACTTTAGCGAAAGCTATCAGCGCTACGGCATGCCCCGAATGGTCGGCGACCGCGTCAAGGACGCCGTGCAACTCGCCGCGACGTCGCCGATCAAGCAGGCTGCCAGGATCACGCAGCCATTGCTGCTGGCCTATGGGGGCGTCGACCGACGCGTGCCGATCGAGCACGGAACGCAGTTCCGCGCCGCGGTGCAGAAGACCAACAAGCAGGTCGAGTGGATTGAGTATGCGGACGAGGGCCACGGCTGGTACCTGCTCGCCAACAACATCGACTTCTGGACCCGCGTCGAGAAGTTCCTCGACAAGAACCTCAAGAACGCGCCGTGAGGTGCGGTGTACAGGTTACGCCGTAAGCTTGAGCCCCAACATGCCGAGCACGATCAGGCCCACGCACGCCAACCGCAGCAGCGCGGCCGAATCGCCCAGCAGCACGATGCCCAGGATCACCGTGCCGACGCTGCCGATATCGGTCCACATGGCGCCGACCGGCAGGTGCTTCATCGCCAGACCGAGCAGCGCCACGCTGGCGATCATCGCGCCCACCGTCAACGCGATCGGCATCGGCCGGGTGAAGCCGTCGGTGTACTTCTGGCCGATGGCCCGGCCGACTTCAAACAGGCCAGTGAAAAATAGCGGTGTCCACGGCATGGCGTGTGCAGTGATCGCCTAGAGTCTAGGCTGGTGGCTGGGCCTGATAACGGAGCGCATTCATGACCCCCAAGATCCGCGTCGGCATCGGTGGCTGGACATTTGAACCCTGGCGCAACAACTTCTACCCGGCCGATCTGCCGCACAGCCGCGAGCTCAAGTACGCGAGCCGCCAGCTCAGCGCGATTGAGGTCAACGGCACCTACTACAGCTCGCAAAAGCCCGCGACCTTCGCGAAGTGGCGCGACGAGACCCCCGACGATTTCGTGTTCTCGCTGAAGGCCTCACGCTTCGCGACGAATCGGCGCGTGCTCGCCGAGGCGGGCGAATCGGTCGAGCGCTTCGTAAATCAGGGCATTGCCGAACTCGCGCACAAGCTCGGGCCGATCGTGTGGCAGTTCGCGCCGACCAAGCGTTTCGACGCGGCTGACTTCGAGGCGTTTTTGAAGCTGCTGCCGGCGTCGGTCGCGGGCATCGCGCTGCGCCACGCGCTCGACGTGCGACACGACAGCTTCAAGACACCTGAGTACCTCGCGCTCGCGCGGCGCTATCGCGCGGCGACGGTCTTCACCGATTCGGACGACTACCCGATGTTCGCCGACCTGACGGGCGACTTCGTCTACACGCGCATGATGCGCACCGAGGCATCGTTGCCCGAGGGCTGCGCGCCGCAGACCTTCGATCAGTTGGCCGCGTGCGCGCACGCGTGGCGCAACGGGTCGGAGCCGGCCGGCGTGCCGCGCGTCGAGCCCGACATGCAGGGTGCACCGCGCGACGTGTTCATGTTCTTCATCAGCGGCGCGAAAGAGAAGGCGCCCGCAGCGGCCATGGCGCTGCTCAAACGTTTGGCGTGATCCCGCACAGGACCCTCTCATGCAAGCCAGCGACGTCGTCTCCCCACCTGCACCCTCGCACGCAGCGCGTCCGCCGCGCGCGTCCGCCACCCTCGTCGTCGTGCGCGAATCAATCGAGGGCATCGAGGTGCTGCTGTCGCGCCGTGCCGAGCGCGGCGACCACAACAGCGGCGCATGGGTCTTCCCCGGCGGTGTCAATGATCCGGGCGACGCCCTCGCGCACGACTGCCTGGGCGGCATCGACGACGCCGGCGCGAACGCGCGGCTCGGGCTGGCGAGCGGCGCGCTGAGCTACTACGTGGCCGCGGTGCGCGAATGCTTCGAAGAGTCTGGCCTGCTGTTCGCTACAGATGCGCGCGGCGAGCTTGTCCGGCTCGACGACGAGGCCGGCGCCGAACTGCGCGCTTGGCGTGGCCCGCTGCACCGCGGCGAGCGCACCCTGGTCGAGCTGTGCCGCGAGTTCGGCCTGACGCTGGCTCTCGAGCGGCTCGTCTACCTTAGCCACTGGCTTACGCCGCTGGGCCGTGCGAAACGCTTCGACACGCGCTTCTCCATCGCCGAGGCGCCACCGGCTCAGACCGCCGAGTTCGACGGTACCGAGATGGTCGAGCAGCTCTGGCTGCGGCCCGCCGCCGCGCTCGCGCGCGCGGTCGAACTCAAGCTGATGACGCCGACGCAGGCGACGCTAAAGCTGCTCGGCCAGCACGCCTCAGTGAGCGCGTTGCTCGCGTGGGCACGCGCGCCGCGCGAGATCGGGCTGATCATGCCGCGCGTCGGCTCGGGTCACCAGGGCATGCGCCCGGTGCTGCCCGACGAGCCGGCCTGGGCCGAGATAGGCCGGCTCGACCCGGCCGGCCACGGCACGAGCTGCTACGACATTCAGGTCGGCACACCGGTGCGCCTGTCGCCGCGGCTGATTCGCGTGACCGCGAACAACGGCAGCATGATGACCGGGCCGGGCACGAACACCTACCTGATCGGTGGTGGCGCGCGCAACGAGTGGGCGGCAATCGATCCTGGGCCGCTGGAGGACGCGCATGTCGAGGCCATCATCAAGGCCGCGCCCGGGGCAATCCGCTGGATCTTTGCGACCCACACGCACAACGACCACTCGCCTGCTTGCGTGCCGCTAAAGGCGCGCACCGGCGCGGTCGTGCACGGCCGTGTCGCGGCGCACCCGCAATGGCAGGACGCGAGCTTCGCCCCCGAGGTTCACCTGCGAGGAGGCGAGCGCTTCGAGCTGCCGGCGCCCGACGGTCTGACGAGCACGCTGCATGCGATCCACACGCCGGGCCACGCATCGAACCACATCTGCTACCTGCTCGAGGAAGAGAAGCTGCTGTTCACCGGCGATCACGTGATGCAGCAGTCCACCGTCGTGATCAACCCGCCCGATGGCGACATGGCGGCGTACATCGCATCGCTGCGCGAGCTCTCAGAACGCGACCTTGAGTGGCTCGCACCGGGGCACGGCTTCTTGATGGCCAGGCCGGCGCAGGCGATGCAGGGCATCGTCGCGCACCGTCTGCGCCGCGAGGCCAAGGTCGTCGACGCGATGCGCGCGCTCGGCCCGGTGGACGCCGACACGCTGCTTGCACGCGTCTACGACGACGTGCAGCCGCGCCTGCTGGCGATGGCGATGCGCTCGCTGACGGCGCACTTGCACAAGCTGCGCGACGATGGCGTGGCGCGCGAGGCGGCCGGGCGCTGGGAGCTCACGGCACGCTGAGCGCGCCAGCGCGCATCAGCGCTGGCTGTACTTCCAGTTCTGCGTCTTGCCCTTGGCGAGAAGGGCTGAGGTCTGTGTCAGGGGTCGCGGGCGAGTCTCTTTCCGCTTGGCACTGTCGATCCACTCGATGTAATCGGTGCGGTACGTGGCTGAAAAGGGCGGCAAAGGTGGCGCGTACCGCGGTGTCGCGGGCGAACGCTGCGGCGAGTTCGGGTGGCAGCGCCTCCATCGCATTCGTCCCCTTGGACGAAGAAGGGCATGCCGCACTTGGTCACATCGTTCACGTCGGGACAAGCGCGGTGCCCGCCCGCGCGCAGCGGCGCGAGGATGGGTTGCGTGAAAGTGAATGCCGCGGAGCGTTCGATGCACGCGTCAACGCGCGGGTCGGTGCTCGGCATGGTGCTCATCCTCCGCAGAGTGCGTGCGGGTCGTCGCTGGCCGTTGCGTCGAGATGGCGCGTGCAGTTGACGAGCGACGCGGTATGCGGCGCCAGCGCGTCGAAGACGCTCAGGCTGGTGTTGCCGAGGTGCGTGGGTTGCGCCACGCCCTCAGGCAGCCGGACATGCCCGGACAGCATTGCGCGGATCACGAGCCCGTGCGTGACGATCGCGAGCGTGCCGCGCGCGGCCGCGCGCTGCACAACGAACGCGGCCGCGCGCTGCACAACCAACGCGGCCGCGCGCTGCACAACGAACGCGAACGCGCGTGCAACGCGCGCCTCGAAAGCCGCGGCCGATTCGCCTCCGGGTGCCGCCTCGGGCATCAGTAACGGGTTCGAGGGCAGGGCGTCGTAGGCCAAGCCGCGCCAGTGGCCGAAGTTGCGCTCGCGCAGCAGTTCGCTGAGTTCGATCGGTGCGCCAGTGGCGGCCGCGATGACCTTCGCCGTCTGCTGCGCGCGTGGCAGATCGCTTGCGACTATCGCGGCTACGTGCAGTTGGGCGAGTCGGCGCGCGAGCGCGTGCGCCTGAGCGACGCCTCGCGTACTCAACGGCGTGTCCGCGGGTTGCAGCACGCGCGCCACGTTGAGCGGCGTCTCCCCGTGGCGGATCAGAAGCAGCTGCATTCGGTGGACCCCTTCAATCGATGGGCACGAAGACGCGGAAGCATGCGCCCGCGCCAGGCCGACTCTCGACCTCGATGCGCCCGAGCATCGCCTGCACGATCTCCTGCGAGATTGCCAGACCAAGGCCGGCGCCGTCGCGAAGCGCGCGGCCCTGCGCGCCCTGCGCGTAGGGCTGGAACAGGCGCGCGTGGTCGGCATCC
>JANYBE010000564.1 GCA_025360945.1 Rhizobacter sp.
TTGCAAGATGCCTAAGGTCAGCGAAGTCTGCCGTCACGTGCGGTCCAAGAACGCCGGTCCGTTCTGGATCACGCTCGACCTCTCGTTTCCGGACAGCGAAACCTTCGATCGTTACGCCAATGCGCCGGCGCTGCAGGCCGACGCGATCGGCGCGCTCTATGGCGTCGATCCAAAGCAGGTGAAGCGCTTTCTCGTTGCCGACCTGGCGGTCGTCAAGATCTCGTATCCACGTCGCAGTCCGCAGGGTGGCGCGATGGAGCGCGACATGCATGGTGGCCAACAGTACATCCGCCTGCTCGATGTCGAACTCGAGGTGGCCGCTGTCACCGCTTGACCTCGAACGCTGCGCGCTTTGCCAGCCGCGGCCCGCAAAGGAAGTCGAAGCGCCGGCACAGCGACCGGCCTCGCGTTGCAACAAGACGGAAGAGACATGACATCTACATCCCAGCCTTCGAGCCAGGACGGCGCGGCACGCGTGCTCGAACGGCGCATCGACGAACTGCCCATGAGCCGGCACCTCTGGTCGCTCGTCGTGCTGCTATCGCTCGGCACCTTTTTCGAGACCTATGAGCTGTCCCTCACGTCGCTGATTTCGCCGGGGCTGATCAAGTCCGGCATCTTCGCCCGCGAGCACGGAACGTTCGGACTGCCCGACCAAGCCACGTTCGCGGCAGCGACCTTTCTCGGCATGTTTGTCGGCGCCATGGCGCTCGGCCGCCTTGCCGACCGCATCGGCCGCAAGTGGGCCTTCACCGGTTCGATCGCGCTCTACACCGCCGCAACCGTGCTGATGGCGCTCCAGCACACGGCGGTCGGCATTGATCTGTGCCGCTTCGTCGCCGGCATCGGATTGGGAGCGGAGATCGTCACGGTGGATGCCTACCTTGCAGAGATCGTGCCTCAGCGCTACCGCGGACGCGCGTTCGCCTTCGCGACTTTCATCCAGTTCCTGGCAGTGCCGGTCACCGGTGGGCTCAGCTATCTGTTGGTGCCACAGCAGCCCTGGGGTGTCGAAGGCTGGCGCTGGGTGTGCTTCATCGGCGGCGTCGGCGGCGTTCTGGTGCTGCTGACGCGCACGCAGCTACCGGAGTCGCCGCGCTGGCTGGCGCAAAGAGGGCTGCTGCAAAGAGCGGCACACGTCATCGGCGGCATGGAGAAAAAGTCGGGCCTGCTGCCCGAGCCGCTGCTGCACCTGCCGACGGAGCCGCGTTCGCAGGATCCCGCAGGGCCCAACGCCTCCGCCGCAGCAACGCCGGGCCTGTTCGATCCGGCCTGGCGGCCGCGCATCGTCATGTTGACCCTGGTCCATGTGTTCGTCACTATCGGCTTCTTCGGCCTGGCGAGCTGGCTGCCGGCCCTGCTGGCGGCGCAAGGCCACAGCGTCATCAAGAGCTTCGAGTTCACGTTCTACATCAGCCTGTGCTACCCACTCTGCCCGCTGCTGTTCATGCTGTTTGCCGACAAGATCGAGCGCAAATGGCAGATCGTTGCCGGCTCGCTGGCGTCTGCAGTCTTTGGCGTCTTGCTCGGGCAGCAGACCGGCTCGGTCGGCATCGTGGTTTTCGGCTTGGCCGTCACGGTTTGCAACCTGCTCGTGGCCTATGGCACCCACACATACCAATCGGAGCTCTTTCCGTCGGTCATCAGAGCCCGGGCCGTCGGCTTTGTGTACTCGTGGGGTCGGCTTGCAACGGTCTTCTCGAGCTTGGTCATCGGTTACCTCCTGCAGACCGGTGGCACGACAGCGGTGTTCTCGTTCCTGGCGCTGTGCTTCGTGACGGCGTCGTTGCTCATCGCGGTGCTCGGGCCGCGCACCTTGCAAACTGTCGCGCGCTCGACGAGGGCAGCGATCGACAGCCGTGCGTCGTCCGACGTCATGGAGCCTCAACCGTGAGTGCCCGCCGACCTGCGAGGGAGGCCTTCTACGTCGGCGGGCATTACATCGGCGAGAAAGGCCAGGGGCGGATCCAAGGCGCCATGTACGTCGAGCACCTGCGGCCGCCGCGAACGACGCAGCGTTACCCCATTGTGCTGTTCCACGGCATGGGCCAGACCGCCATGAGCTGGCTGACCACGCCCGATGGCCGCGAAGGTTGGGCACCGTACTTTTTAGAGCGCGGCTTCGAGGTCATTCTGGTCGACCAGCCAGCGCGCGGGCGTTCCGCCTGGCACGCCGTCGAAGACGGGCCGCTGCGCGCATTGTCGGCGGCGGTCGTCGAGGGATTGTTCACCGCCACATCGCGTCATTCGGCTTGGCCGCAGTCGCACCTGCATACGCAATGGCCGGGCGAGGGGCCCGACATCGGACAGCGGGGCAACCCTGTCTTCGATCAGTTCCTTGCCAGCCAAGTGGGCTCCGTCGAGTCGAACGCAGACACTCAGCACCGGGTCCTCGAGGCCGGCGCCTTGCTGCTCGACCGGATCGGCCCGGCAATTTTGCTGACCCATTCCCAGGCAGGGCCTTTCGGCTGGCTGCTTGCCGATGCGCGCCCTGCACTCGTCAAGGCAGTGGTGGCGATCGAACCCAACGGGCCACCGATCGAATCGTCACCGGTCACGGGCAGTCGCAAGCAACTCGCCTGGGGCGTGACGGACATTTCCATTTCCT
>JANYBE010000570.1 GCA_025360945.1 Rhizobacter sp.
ATTCACCAGGTCGACAAGGAAGAGCCGATCGAGAAGCTCGAGAACACGCTCAAGCGCGACCCGGCGCTGGCCTTCAAGCTGCTGCGCTACCTCAACTCGCCGGCCTTCGGGCTGCGCGTCGAGATCAGCTCGTTTCGCCACGCGATCATGATGCTGGGCTACAAGCGCCTGAAGCGCTGGCTCGCGCTGCTGCTCGCTACCGCGAGCAAGGACGTGAACCTGAAGCCGGTGATGTTCGCTGCGGTGCGGCGCGGCCTCCTGATGGAAGAACTCGTGCGCAGCAACGGCGACGAGGAGATGCGCAATGAGATGTTCATCTGCGGCGTGTTCTCGCTGCTCGATCGCATGTTCCAACAGCCGTTCGCCACGCTGCTCGATACCATCCCGGTGCCCGAGCGCGTGCACCAGGCACTGGCCGAACAGACCGGGCCGTTTCAGCCCTACATCGAGCTGGTGCGGGCGATCGAGGACGAGTCACTGTTCGAGTTCCGCGACGCGGCCGACACGCTGATGTTGAGTGTGAGCGAGATCAACCGTGCCCAGCTGCGCGCGCTGATGGCCGCCAGCGAACTGGAGTGAACTCTCCCGAGCCGTGGCCTTCTGCCAGCGGCTGGCGGGAATTTTTCGACCTGCTCTCGGATGCTGTCGTGGTGTTCGATGCGAATGCCCGCGTCGTGCTCGCCAACACCGCCGCGCTGCGGCTGCTGCCGTGCGAGGCCGGCATGCCGGTCGAACAGTTCCAGGCCACGTTGGGGGGTGCCACCGTGCGCTGGTTGCGCCGCGCGGCCACGGCGCGGCGCGAACCCACACCCCCACCCAGTGCGCGCCTGGCCGATGGCCGTAGCGCCACGATCGCGTGGCGCCGGCTCGACGCCCAGCTCGCGGCGATTCACATCGCGCCGGCGGCCGAGGGGCGGCCGGCGGCCAGCGCCGTGCCGCTCCCCGAGCCGTTGAGCCTTCCCGCGCCCGGCATGCGCGAGACCATCGCGTTCCTCTGGGAGTCGCCATTCCCGGCGATGCTGCAAGGCAGCGACTTCCGGTTCGCCGACGTGAACCAGGCCTTTCTCGACTTCATCGGCGACACGCGTGAACACGTGATCGGTCGCGACCCGCTCGAGTACATGTTGCCCGACGACCAGGCCATGTTCATGGCCGGGCGAGCGCGGCTGCGGCAGATGCGGCCCGAGCCGGCGCTGGTGGACGGCCGCCTGCTTGACGCGAGTGGCCGCGAACGCCGCTACCGTGCCGCGCGCCGCACGCTGATCGACGAGGCCGGACAGAGCCTGTACCTGGCCGTGCTGCAGGACACAACCGCCGAACACCTTGCGCGCGAACGCGCCGACCGCTCGCTGCGCGAACTCGACGACTGGTTCGACCTGAGCCCGGTGGGCATGGTGCTGTACGACGAGCGCGGCCTGCTGGTACGTACCAACCCCGCGTTCGACGCACTCGCCGGCGCGCTGCCGGTGTCGCTCGCCGATGCACCCACCGGCCTGCGCGAGTTGCTCGGCTGGGACGCCGATGCAGCGGCCCCGTCGGCCTCCGAGCCAGCCGCGCCACCGCTGGAGCGCCAGGGCTGGGTGACGCCGCCCGGCGAGACCGCGCGGCTGCTGCGCGCCATCGTGCGTGGTTACCAGACGGCGGGCGGTCAGCGCCGCACGATGGCCGTGATCGAAGACCGCAGCGCGGAAGAGGAGCGCGATCTTGCGCAGCTGCAGATCGGTGCGCTGATAGATACCGCCGGCGTCGGCCTGGCCACGTTCCAGGAATCGATCGGCTGGGTGCGCCAGCGTCATGCGCCGAGCCCACCGGGCGCTGCGACGACGGTCTCGGCCGCGCTGCACGCGATAAGTCGCGACATCGTCGCCGTCGAATCGCTGCCCGAGTTCGAACGCCTGCAGACCGCGCTGCGCCGCGCCGAGCGCGCCGAGGTGCGCTACGCGATCATTCATCCGGAGCTGGGCCAGCGCTGGCTGCTCACGCGCGTCGAACCGGCGACGCTGGCCTCGGGCATGCGCACGACCTCGGTCGTCACGCTCGACATCACCGAGCAGCACAACTCGCAGCTGCGCACTGAGCAGTTGCTGCACGAACTGACGACGATTCTAGAGAGCACGAGCGCCGGCATCGCCTACCTGCGTGGCGACACGGTCGTGCGTTGCAATCGCCGCTTCGAGGCGATGCTGGGCCTGAGTATCGGCATGATGCAGGGGCTTACCGTGCAGCAATTGCTGGGCGCAAATCCGCGCACTGGGGCGATCGCGTCGGACGCCCGTCAGGCCCTCGCAGAGGGCACTATCTACGAAACCGAGTTCGACGTCGAACTGGCCACGGGTGGTACCGTGCACACGCGCTGGTACTCGTTGTCGGTGCGGCGCGCTGGGCAGACCGCGGGCGAAGTCGAGGCTATCGCGGTGCTGTCCGACGTGACACGGCTAAAGGCGCGGGAGCTCGAGTTCGAAACCGTCGCGCGCGAGAGCGAGTTGATGTTCAGCCTTTCGGGCGTCGGCATCGCGTTCGTGCGCGACGGCCGCATCCAGCGCGCAAACCAGGCGCTCGCGCACCTGGCCGGGTGCAGTGTCGCCGAGCTGACAACGCTGCGGCTGGCCGATCTGTTCGTCGACGCCGACGAGTTCGCGCGGCGCTGGCCCCAGACGCAGCAAAGTCTGTTCGAGCACGGCCGTTGGACCGGTGAGCGCCAGCTGCGCACCCGCGACGGCCGCGCGCCGTGGGTGCAGGTCAGCAAGCGCTTCGTCACCGAGGGCGATCCGGCGGGCGGCATCATCGCGTCGTACGTCAACGTCGATGCGCGACATCGTGCCGAGCGTGCGGTGGCGATGCAGGCGGACCGCACGCGCTCGATCCTCGATTCGGTGCTGGTGGGCATCGTCACCGTCGGTCCGCAGGGCATCGAGTGGATGAACCGCTCGGCGCGGCGCATGTTCGGCGGCGACCTGGCGGATTTCGTGAACCTGCCGATCGCAACCGTCGCCACCGGCGAGCCGGACCATCCGTTCCTGCGCACCGAGTACCTCACCGAGCTCGTCGAAGGCCAGGCCGAGACCTTCGAGTGTCGCGTGATGGCGCGAGACGGGCGCGAATTCTGGGTCGTCGGCAACGTCGTCTCGACGGCGCGCGAATCGACCGGCCGCCAGCTTACCTACGCGCTGCTCGACATCCAGCGCCGGCGTGAAGCCGAGGCCCGCGTGTCGCAGGCGCAGGCGCAGTTGCAGCGCATCATCGAGGCCGCGCCGCTGGCGATCACGCTGCGCGACGCGCACACGCTGAAGGTGCTTCAGGTCAATGGCGTAGCGGCCGCGAACGGGCGCATTACGGCACAGGCGCTGATCGGCCGCACACCGGAGGAAATTTTCGATCCCGAGACGGCCGCGCTGCGCCGCCGCGACATGGAGCAGGCGCTGGCCACCTCGGAGGTGACCAAGCGCGAGTACCTGATCGAACAAGACGGCGAGCCTCGCGTCTGGGACGCGCGCTATCTGCCGCTGTCGTCGGGCCCGGGCCAGCCGCCGGATCAGCTGCTGATGGTCGCGACCGACGTGACCGAGCAGCGCACCGCGCAGGAGGCACGCTTCGAGGCCGCGATCGCGCAGCGCGAGATGTTGGTCAAGGAAGTGCACCACCGCATCAAGAACAATCTGCAAGGCGTTGCCGGGCTGCTGCAGCAGATCGCGCAGCGCAAGCCCGAGGTGGCCGGGCCGATCTCGGAAGTCGTCGGCCAGGTGCAGGCGATTGCGCAGGTCTACGGGCTTCAGGTCGGGGAGAGCGGGCCGCTGCAACTCGAGAGCGTGGTTAAGGCGATCACGGGTTCGGTGCAGCGCACCTTCGGGCGCGTGATCCGCTTCGAGACGACCGGCGTCGAGCCCGGCCGCTGGATGCTGCCCGAGGCCGAGGCGATCCCGATCGCGCTGACTCTCAACGAGCTGCTTACCAATGCAGTCAAGCATTGCGTCGGGACGCCGGACACGGCAGTGATGTGCACATTCGCATGCGCCGATGCCCAGATCCAGGTGCTGATCAAAAACCCCGGCGTGCTGCCTGAGGGTTTCAACCTGGCCCGCATCCCGGGCGGCGTCTCAGGGCTGGGGCTGGTGCGCGCGCTGTTGCCGCGGCGCAGTGCGCAGCTCTCGCTCGTGCAGCAGGGCGACCAGGTACTGGCGACGGTGGTGCTCGCCCCGCCGGGGGTGACGCGCGCCGAGCCTGTTTGAGGCGCACGGCGGCCCTCGCGGAGTCGTGAGATATCACACAGCGTTACAAGCCCCCTCATTACGGGGGATCGCCCGCTATTCACGCGCCCCCGCTTTCACGGACAATCGCGGCCAAAGGAAATGAGCACCTCGTCGCGTTGGGCGCAATCGGGGAGGCGAATTACATGACTGCGAACCGGAAGGCCACGATCCTCGTCGTCGATGACGACCGGCTGGTGCTTGCCACGTTGGCGCACGGGCTGACGCAAGCCGGCTACGACGTTATCGACGCCGACAACGGCGACGACGCGATCCTGCTGGCGCGTGAGCATCGCCCCGATCTGGCTTTGCTCGACATCCGTATGCAAGGCAAGAGTGGCTTCGACGTAGCGGCCTATCTGCGCGAATATTGCCAGCTGCCGTTCATGTTCCTGTCGGCATTCTCCGATGAGCAGACTGCCGCACAGGTGAAGGCGCTCGGCGCCGTCGCCTACCTGGTCAAGCCGCTCGACATCGGCCAGATCCTGCCAGTGGTCGATGCAGCGCTCGCTGCCGACGCGGCGCGCGCTGCCGAGTCGATCGGCCCCGCCCGTGCCAGCGACGCCGCGATGCCGGCACCTGAGGTACTGATGGCGGTGGGCGTGCTGATGCACCGCTACTCGCTGGCGCGTGTCCAGGCCTTCGAGCGCCTGCACCGGCTCGCGCAGGCCGAACATCGCTCGATCGATGCGCAGGCCAAGCTGCTCCTCGACGCGGTCGAAGTGCTGGCCCTGCCTGCAGACGCCTGACGCGGTCGTTCAGCGCGATTCGGTGCTGCCTTGCGGCAGCGAAAAGTGGAAGTGCGCGCCGCGGCTCACTTCGCCCTCGCCCCAGATCTCGCCGCCGTGCCGACGCACGATGCGCCGCACCGAGGCCAGGCCGACGCCGGTGCCGGGGAAGTCATTCGCGCTGTGCAGGCGCTGGAATACGCCGAACAAGCGGTCTGCAAACCGCATGTCGAAGCCGGCACCATTGTCGGCAATGCTGAACGTGTCGGCATCCCGCGCATGGCGGCTGAACGAGATCGTCGCGGGGCTGGTCTTGCCGGTGTACTTCCAGGCGTTGCCGAGCAGGTTCTCGATCACGACGCGCAGCAGCGTCGGGTCGCCCTGCACCTGCATGCCGGATTCGATCTCGACGCGCACGTCGCGCTCCGGCCACTGGCGGCGTAGGTCGTCCGTGATGAAGCCGGCGAGCTGCGTCAGGTTCACGGGCTGGCGCGCCAGCGGTTGCGACGAAAGTTTGGACAGCGCCAGCAGTGCGTCGATCATGTTGTTCATGCGCGCCGCGGCGCCGAGCACGCGCTCGAGGTGATCGACGCCGATCCGGTCGAGCACCCGCGCGTAGTCTTCCTTGACGATTCGGGTGAAGCCTTCGACGACGCGGATCGGTGCACGCAGGTCGTGCGAGACGAGCGTTCCGAACGACTCCGGGTTGTTTTCGCCCTCCAGCTCGCCGATCCGCTCGCGCGCTTCGCGCAAGGCGGCGGTCAGCGCC
>JANYBE010000461.1 GCA_025360945.1 Rhizobacter sp.
CATCGCCCAAAAGCCGGTCGCGCCGATCTCGCGCAGCGACACCGCCCACGGGAATAGGAATGCGATCTCGAGGTCGAACAGGATGAACAGGATCGCCACGAGGTAGTAGCGAACATCGAACTTCATGCGTGCGTCCTCGAAGGCTTCGAAGCCGCATTCGTAGGGGGAGTTCTTGGCCTTGTCGGGACGATTCGGGCCGAAGACGAAGCCGATGACCTGGGGTACCACGCCCACTGCCACACCGATCAGGATGAACAGGATGACGGGCAGGTAGGGTTCCAGATTCATGGTCGTTGCAGGTCGTGAGCGCCTGCCGGGCTGGAGCAATGAGCACCCTCATGCAACTTGCCAAAGCAAGTGTGGGGCCTGAAAAAAATTCTGGTGCCGTCGGCGAGACTCGAACTCGCACAGCTTTCGCCACTACCCCCTCAAGATAGCGTGTCTACCAATTTCACCACGACGGCCTAGCTTCAAAACCTTGACGCTTACAGTGTCTGGATCGCTTGAGGAGTGGCTCCCCGGACAGCTGCGCATTCTAGCCTCAAAGACGCACGCTTTCCGCGCACGCGCTGCACTGCAACAACGCGGCGTCACGCCGCGCGCGCACCTTACTTCGTCGGCACCGCGCCGGCACCCGATGCGGTCGTCGCAGGTGCCGCAGGCACCGCAACCGCAGAGGCAGCCGGTATCGCAGCGGGCGCAGCGGCGGGCACTTGCGCCGCACCGGTGAGCGGCCCGCTCGCGGCCGGCGCAACCACGCTCGCCTGATCGAGCACGCTGCCCGAAGCGGGTCGCGAACGATCACTGGAGAAATACGCCAGCGCCAGTGTGCAGGCGAAGAAGATCGCGGCGCAGACTGCCGTCGAGCGCGACATGAAGTTCGCGCTGCCGGTGGCGCCGAAGAGGCTGCCCGATGCACCGCTGCCGAACGACGCGCCCATGTCGGCGCCTTTGCCGTGCTGGATCAGTACCAGGCCGATCATCACCAGCGCCGCAAGAATCTGCAACGCCACCACCAGGTTCCATACCAAATTCATTCTTATGACTCCGAAAAATCCAGGCCGCGCGACGGTTAAAGCGAATCAACCCGCTGCGCGGCAGATGGCGGCAAAGTCTGCCGCCTTCAATGAGGCACCGCCGATCAAGCCGCCATCTATGTCGGCCTGTGCGAACAGCGCGGCGGCGTTGTCGGCCTTGACGCTGCCGCCGTAGAGAATCTTCATGTCGCCGGCGTGCTCGGTCGCCGCCTTCAGCTGCGCGCGCAGCAGCGCGTGCACCGCCTGCGCCTGTTCGGGCGACGCGGTCTTGCCGGTGCCGATGGCCCAGACCGGCTCGTACGCAACGACGATCTGCGAGATGCAATGGCCCAGCGTGTGGATCACCGCGGAGAGTTGACGCTTGACCACCGCGTCGGTCTGGCCCGCTTCGCGCTCGGCCAGCGTTTCGCCGACGCAGACGATGGGCGTGAGGCGATGCGCGAGCGCCGCCTTGGCCTTGTCTGCGACGAGCTGGTCGCCTTCGGCGTGCATCGCGCGACGCTCGGAGTGGCCATTCAGCACGTAGCGGCAGCCGAACTCGGCCAGCATCGCGGCCGAGACCTCGCCGGTATACGCACCCGAATCGAACGCCGAGCAATCCTGCGCGCCCCAGGCCATCGCATCGCCTTGCAGCGACAGCGCCACATCAGCCAGGTACGGCATCGGCGCGCACAGCGCGACCTCGGCGATCCACGGTCCGGTGGCCTTCAACGCGGCCAACAACTCGGCATTGGCGGCGCGGCTGCCGTTCATCTTCCAGTTGCCCACGACGAGCTTGCGACGCATGTCTTGGCCCTTCGGCTCGGTGACCCGGATCACCATGTCAGCACCAGCTTGCCGATGTGCTGATTCGATTCCATCAGTGTGTGCGCCTGCGCGGCTTGCTCGGCCGGGAAGACCTGAAAGATCACCGGCTTGACGCGCCCCGAGGCAATCCAAGGCCACACCGTCGCCTTGAGCGACTGCGCAATTGCCGTCTTGAACGCCACTGACCGAGGTCGCAGCGTCGAGCCGGTGATCGTCAGACGGCGACGCAGCACCAGGCCCGCGTCGATCTGCGCCTCGACGCCACCCTGCACGGCAATAAATACGAGGCGTCCGTCCTCGGCCAGACACTTGAGTTCGCGCGCCACATAGGCACCGGCGACCATGTCGAGAACGACATCGACACCTTGACCGCCGGTAATGCGCTTGACCTCGGTTTCGAAGTCCTGCGTCTTGTAGTTGATCGCGTGATCGGCACCGAGACCCAAGCAGGCTGCGCACTTGTCGTCGCTGCCCGCCGTCGCGATCACGGTCGCACCAGCCGCCTTCGCCATCTGAATCGCAGTGACACCGATACCGCTGGTACCACCCTGGATCAGCAAGGTCTGGCCCGCCTCCAAACGCGCGCGGTCGAACACGTTCGACCAGACAGTGAAGAAGGTCTCGGGCAAGCTTGCCGCCTCGATATCGCTCAGGCCTGAGGGCACGGGAAGACACTGGCCGACCGGCGCTACGCACAGCTGCGCATAGCCGCCGCCGGCGACCAGCGCACAGACGCGGTCGCCGATCTTGAATCCAGCGCCGGCCATCGCCGCTGCATCACCGCTGGCAATCACGCCCGCGACCTCAAGCCCCGGCAGATCGGAAGCGCCGGGCGGCACCGGGTAGTGCCCCTTGCGCTGCAGCACGTCGGGTCGGTTCACACCCGCCGCGGCGACGCGAATCAGTACCTCGCCTGCACCCGCGACTGGGTCCGGCCGCTCGGCCTGACACAGCACCTCGGGTTTGCCGAAGCCGGTGATCGCTATGGCCTTCATCGAGTTCGCCTTACTCCTGATGAGCCGGGTGGCTGGGCTGGGGGTCGCGTTCGAGCAGTGCCTTCATCGACAGCTTGACGCGGCCCTTTTCGTCGGTCTCGAGCACCTTGACCCTGACGATCTGGCCTTCCTTCAGGAAGTCCGTGACCTTCTCGACGCGCTGGTGCGCGATCTGGCTGATGTGCAACAGACCGTCCTTGCCCGGCAACAGGTTCACGAGTGCACCGAAGTCGAGGATCTTCGTGATCGGGCCTTCGTAGATCTTGCCGATCTCAACTTCGGCGGTGATCTCGGCGATGCGCTTCTTCGCGTGCTCGGCCTTGTCGGCATCGGTCGACGCGATCGTGATCGTGCCGTCTTCGCCGATGTCGATCGTGCAACCCGTCTCTTCTGTCAGCGCACGGATCGTCGCGCCACCCTTGCCGATGATGTCGCGGATCTTTTCCGGGTTGATCTTCATCGTGTACAGGCGCGGCGCAAACTGCGACACCTCGGTGTTCGCCGTGCCCATTGCCTCGACCATCTTGCCCAGGATGTGCAAACGCGCTTCCTTGGCCTGCGCAAGTGCGACCTGCATAATCTCCTTCGTAATGCCCTGGATCTTGATGTCCATCTGCAGCGCGGTCACGCCGATCGTGGTGCCGGCGACCTTGAAGTCCATGTCGCCGAGGTGATCTTCGTCACCGAGGATGTCGGTCAGCACGGCGAAGCGGTTGCCGTCCTTGATCAGGCCCATCGCGATGCCAGCGACGTGCGCTTTCAGCGGAACGCCGGCATCCATCAGCGCGAGGCAGCCGCCGCACACCGAGGCCATCGACGACGAGCCGTTCGACTCAGTGATCTCGGAGACGACTCGCATCGAGTACGGGAAGTCGGCCTGGCTCGGCAGCACCGCGACGAGCGCGCGCTTGGCCAGACGACCGTGGCCGATCTCGCGGCGCTTGGGCGTGCCCACGCGCCCGGTTTCACCGGTCGCGAACGGGGGCATGTTGTAGTGAAGCATGAAGTGCTCGGTGAACTCGCCGGCGAGCGCGTCGATGCGCTGTGCGTCGCGTGACGTGCCGAGCGTGGCGGCGACCAGCGCCTGCGTTTCACCACGGGTGAACAGTGATGAACCGTGAACGCGTGGCAGCACGCCACTGCGGATCTCGATGGCGCGCACGGTGCGCGTGTCGCGACCGTCGATGCGCGGCTCGCCGGCCAGGATCTGGCTGCGCACGATGCGGGCTTCGATGTCGAACAGCACGTTGTCGAGCGCGACCTTGTCGAAGGCCACGCCCTCGCCCTGCAGCGAAGCCGTCGTCGCCCCCGTCACGGCGCGGGTGGCCTGCGTGCGAGCCTGCTTCGAGCGGATCTGATAGGCCTCGCGCAGCGGACCTTCGGCGAGTGCTACGACCTTAGCGATGAAGGGTTCATCCTTCGCAGCCGCCGCCCAGTCCCAGGCCGGCTTGCCAGCGTCCCGCACGAGTTCGTGGATCGCGTTGATTGCGATGTTGCCCTGCTCGTGGCCAAACACCACGCCGCCGAGCATGATCTCTTCGCTCAGTTGCTTGGCTTCGGACTCGACCATCAGCACCGCCGCTTCGGTGCCGGCGACGACCAGATCCATCTGCGACTCGAGCAATTGGGTCTTGCCCGGGTTTAGCACGTACTGGCCGTTGATGTAACCGACGCGCGCAGCGCCGATCGGACCGTTGAACGGGATGCCCGAGATCGCCAGCGCAGCCGACGAACCGATCAGTGCGGCGATGTCGGCCGAGACTTCGGGGTTCAGCGACAGCACATGGATCACGACCTGGACTTCGTTGTAGAAGCCTTCGGGGAACAGCGGACGCAGCGGGCGATCGATCAGGCGCGAGGTCAGCGTCTCGAGCTCGCTTGGCCGGCCTTCGCGCTTGAAGAAGCTGCCGGGGATCTTGCCGGCGGCATAGGTCTTCTCGATGTAGTCGACGGTCAGCGGGAAGAAATCCTGCCCCGGCTTGGCGTTCTTGGCCGCGACCACGGTCGCGAGCACCACGGTGTCTTCGATGTTGACGATCACGGCGCCGCCCGCCTGGCGGGAGATTTCACCGGTCTCGAGGATGACGGCGTGCTGACCCCATTGGAAGGTCTTGGTGACTTTGTTGAACATGCTCATGCGTGTCTCTCCGGTTGTTGAGGGGCGCCTTCAAGGTGGCGCTTCTGAGACCCGGAACACGTCGGGGCGGGATGCCATTCCAAGGGTGCTCCGCGTTTCGGAACATCGGTGGAATGACACAGCGTCGCCGCGCGGTTCCAAAACGTGGCCTCGAACGACAAGAGCCTGTGCTGGCGAATTCCAGACAGGCTCTCTTGTTCAGTCGCCGCTTACTTGCGCAGACCCAGTTTCTGGATAAGGGCCGTGTAGCGCTCGGCGTCGCGGTCTTTCAGATAGGCCAGCAGACTCTTGCGCTGGTTGACCATCTTCAGCAGGCCACGGCGACCATGGTGGTCTTTCATGTGGGCCTTGAAGTGCGGCGTGAGGTCGTTGATGCGGGCCGTCAGGATCGCGACCTGGACTTCCGGCGATCCGGTGTCGTTGGCGCTGCGGGCATTGGCCGCGACGATCTCGGCCTTGTTGACGGTGGCGTTGGACATTTCTCGTTTCCAGTTGAATGAAACCGAGCTATTCCACGGCCGCAAGGCGCGTCGAGAGGAATACCACGGTTTCGATAATGCTCACGCAGGAGCTCCACTTGCGCACACCGGTGAAACCGACCAGTGGCGTGCCTTTGTTTCGCATCGGCACCCTGGTGCGAAGCGCAAAACTTGCAGATTATAGCCTGAGGAAGCGTTTAAGGCGCTCGAGCCCAAGTGTCAGGCGCGCCGGGTCGTGCGACGCGAAGCACCAGCGCAGCCAGCCCTCACCCTCGTCGCCGAACGCGATACCGGGCGCCAGCCCCAGCCCAACCTCGGTGACGAGGCGCTTGGCCAGTGCCAGCGAATCGTCCTG
Organism: Rhizobacter sp.; assembly: GCA_025360945.1. Taxonomy (GTDB): domain Bacteria; phylum Pseudomonadota; class Gammaproteobacteria; order Burkholderiales; family Burkholderiaceae_C; genus LMDS01. The sequence continues at coordinate 5,811 of JANYBE010000461.1, forward strand.
GCCCTCGACGCGGAAGAACGCGTACATGCCGCCGTGCGGCGTCGCGACCGACACGCCCGGCAGCGCCGCGAGCTGCGGGAGCAGCGTGTCGCGACAGTACTTAAGCCTGCGCACGAGCCCCGGCACGAAGTCGACAGCGCCTGCCAATGCCGCCAGACCGGCGCGCTGCACGAACACCGGAGCGCAGGAGGTGTTGAACTCGATCAGCTTGCCCACGGCCTCGGTCAGCACCGCAGGCAAGACCAGCCAGCCGAGTCGCCAACCCGTCATCAGGAAGCTTTTCGAAAAGCTGTGTGCGACCACAAGGCGGTCGTCCGGCCCGGCAACGTCGAGAAAGCTCGGCGCGCAGTCGGCATCGAAGAAGACGCGCTCGTAGACCTCGTCGGCGACGATCCAGGTGCCGGTGCGGCGGCAGTGCGCGAGGATGATTTCCTGCTCGGCGCGGGTTAGCGTCCAGCCGGTCGGGTTGTTCGGCGCGTTCAGCAGCAGCAGCGTGGTTGCGGGCGTGACGGTCCTCAGCAGCGCGTCCATGTCGAGCCGCCAGGCGCCGGCGCGAACCATCAGCGACACACGCTTGACGCTCGCGCCGAGGATCGCCGGCTGCGCCGTGAGGTTCGGCCACAGGGGCACGACCGCGACGACCTCGTCGCCGGGCCCGGCGAGCGCCTGCATCGCCAGCATCAATGCGTTCACGCCCGAGGAGGTGACTGCGATACGGTCGGCGCCCACCGGCTTGTGCAAATTGCTGACGTAGCCCGCCAAGGCCGCGCGCAGCTCGGGCAGCCCGAGATTGTGCGCGTAGAAGGTCTCGCCGTCGTTCAGCGAACGCACCGCCGCCTCGCGGATGAACGCGGGCGTCGGTTCGTCGCTTTCGCCGAACCAGAACGGCAGCACGTCGGTGCGGCCGAGTGCGGCGTTCGCGACTTCGCGGATCTTCGAGCCGGGCAGCTCGGCAATGGCCTGTCTCACATGCTTTCCTTCGTCGGTCTGTGCATTTTGCAGCGCAGCGGCTGCTCGGTCTGGTGCGGGTCGAAATAGCGCACCGTCCTGAAGCCATAGCCCGAGCCTTCGTTGTCGTGCAGCACGCCAGCGCCACCCGCGCGCTCCATCACGCTGACGTAGAGCGGCTGGATGAACTGGTGATCGGCGGCGCGCATCCAGCCCTCGTGAAAGCCACCCAGCGTGCGCGGGTCCAGCGTCATGCCTTCGAGTGCGCGCGCGATCGCCAGCGCGTCGGTGCTGCGCGAGCGCTCCATCGCCGCCACCAGCATCTCGATCATCACCTGCATGCGCGCGTGAACGTAGTCGTCCTGCGGATTGGGGAAGCGCTCGCGAAAGCTCGCGTAGAAGCGGTCGGACGCCGGCGTGCCGACATTCGGATGCCACTCCGCCACGGCGAGCACACGGCCCACGCCAGCATCGCCGATCGCAGCCGGCGCGCCGAGCGCGTTGGCGTAGAAGGTGTAGAAGCGCGCGTCCACACCGACCTCGCGCGCGGCCTTGATCAACAGCGTGAGGTCATTGCCCCAGTTGCCGGTGAGTACCGCTTGCGCGCCGCTGGCCTTGATCTTGACGGCATAGGGCAGGAAGTCCTTCACGCGCCCGAGCGGATGCAGTTCGTCGCCGACGATTTCGATGTCAGGCCGCTTGATGGCAATGCTCGCGCGCGCCTCGCGCAGCACCTGCTGGCCGACGCTGTAGTCCTGCCCGATTAGATAGACGCGTCTGACGCCCGTGTCGTCGCGCAGCACATCGATGAGCGCCGCCAGGCGCATGTTGACGTGCGCGTCGAAGCGGAAATGCCAGAAGCTGCACTTCTCGTTCGTCAGCGCCGGATCGACGGCCGAATAATTCAGGAACAGCGCACGATTGCCCGGCTCGCGCTCGTTGTGCTTGTTCAGCGCGTCGATCAGCGCCGCGGCCGCAGCCGAGCTGTTGCCCTGCATCACCACACTGACCTGCTTGTCCAGCGCAGCCTTGAGCATCGCCAGCGTCTCGTCGACGTTTCCCTTGTTATCGAAACGCAGCAACTCCAACGGCCGCGCGCCACCAGGCAGCTGCACGCCGCCGCGCGCATTCACGCGTTCGGTCGCGAGCAACAGGTTGCGATGCACCGCTTCACCGGCGTTCGCGAAACTGCCGGACAAGCCTTCGATCATGGCGATGCGCACCGGCTCGGGTGCTGCATGCGCCAACGCCGCGCACCACACGAACGCACCCGCACCCAGGCATCGCTTCAACAATTTCAAGTCCCTTGAAAACAAAAATGCCGCTCCCAATTCAGCGGCAGGGTTGCTGCATGGTGCAGCGACGCAGACTGTATCCCAGGAGCTCACCATGTTTGTTCTTCCGCTTGCCCGCCCGGTCCACCGCGCTGCCGCGCCGCAGTTCAGCCGTTTCATCGATCGCCTGTTCGACGAGTCGCTCGAGCGCAGTGCAGCGCGCACCCCGGCACTCGATGTCAGCGAGACCGATGCCGGCTACAGCGTGGCGTTCGAAGTGCCCGGCGTTTCACGCGAACAGCTCAAGGTCTCGGTCGAAGGCCGACGCGTCAGCATCGAGACCGTGGATGCCGCGGCTGCGCCCGCGGATCAGCCCACGGACGCCGCGCCCCGCGTGCTCTACCGCGAACGCAGCACCGCCCGCTACGCACGTGCCGTCAGCCTGCCGGCAGAAGTCGATCAGGCCAGCTCGACGGCCAAGTTCGAGAACGGCGTGCTCACGTTGACACTCGCAAAGAAGGTGCCGACCGGAGCGACCCAGATCAGCATCAGTTGACGACGGGTCGAATCAGGCCGCACCCAGCGGCCAGCGTGGCAACACGTTGAACGCGTAGTCGGTCGACTCGGCCGCACTGCCGCGCTGCAAGCGCATCGCGGCGGCGAGCGCGATCATTGCTCCGTTGTCGGTGCACAGCGCCAGTTCCGGGTAGTGAACCCGCAGCTGGCGCTTGGCGCATTCGGCGTTCAGCTGCTCGCGCAGCCGCGCGTTGGCGCCCACGCCGCCGGCGACGACAATGCGCGTGCAGCCGGTCTCGCGCAGCGCCTGCAGCGACTTGCGCACCAGCACATCGACGATCGCCTGCTGCGTGGCCGCGGCGAGGTTCGCCTTGTCCTGCTCGCACGTATTGGTGCCGAGCTTTAAGACCTGGTTGCGCACCGCCGTCTTCAGGCCGGCGAATGAGAAGTCGAGGTTGCCGCTGTGCAGCAGCGGCCGTGGCAGATTGAACGCGGTTGAGTCGCCGAATTCGGCCAGGCGCGCCAGCGCCGGCCCGCCTGGGTAGCCCAGGCCGAGCAGCTTGGCCGACTTGTCGAAGGCCTCGCCGGCCGCGTCGTCGATGGTCTCGCCGAGCAGCTCGTAGCGGCCCGCGTCCTCTACGCGCATCAGCTGCGTGTGGCCACCCGAGACGAGCAGAGCGACGAACGGAAACTCGGGCGGATCTCGGGACAGGAATGGCGACAGCAGATGCCCTTCGAGGTGGTGCACGCCGACCGCCGGCCGCCCCAGCGCGGCCGCGAGCGCGCATGCCACGCCGGCGCCGACGAGCAGCGCACCGGCGAGACCGGGACCGCGCGTGTAGGCGATGTAATCGATCTCCCCCAGCGAGGCGCCCGCCTGCCGCATCACCTGTTCGGTGAGCGGCAAGACGCGTCGGATGTGGTCGCGCGAGGCCAGCTCCGGCACCACGCCACCATAGGCCTGGTGCATCTCGACTTGGCTGTGCAGTGCGTGCGCGCGCAGCCGCGGCGCTTCTTGACCATCGACCTCGACCAGCGCCACGCCAGTCTCGTCACACGACGATTCGATTCCAAGAACATTCATACCGCGAGTGTGTCACGGCCCGCGAGCCGGCTAGCGTGCGTGGCTGTTGCCGCCGCCCGGCATGCTGCGAAGGTCCTGCGTGACCTTGCCGTCGTGCATCACGATGACCCGGCTTGCCGACGCGATCGTCTCGGGTCGGTGCGCGACGATGATGCGTGTCAGCTCGAGCTGCTTGATCGCCTGGTTCACCTCGCGTTCGCGCTCGACATCGAGTGCGCTCGTCGCCTCGTCGAGGAACAAGATCTTCGGTCGCTTGTAGAGCGCGCGCGCCAGCAGGATGCGCTGGCGCTGTCCGCCCGAGAGGCTCGCGCCCATGTCGCCGATCAGTGTGTGAAAACCCATCGGCATTGCCTCGATGTCGTCCTTCACCGCGGCGATGCGCGCGCAGTCTTCGACCCAGTGCGGATCGGCATGGGCATCGAAGAAGCTGATGTTGTCGGCGATCGAACCGGCAAAGAGCTGATCGTCCTGCATCACTGTGCCTATCATGTCGCGCCAGGCGCGCAGGCCGACCTGGCGCAGCGGCTGGCCGCCGACGCGGACCTCGCCTGAGCCCGGTGCGTGCACCCCCAGCATCAGCTTAAGCAGCGTCGTCTTGCCGCAGCCCGACGGCCCGACGATGGCCACCGACTCGCCCGGCTCGATGCTCAGGGTGAGGCCGCGCAAGACCTCGGCCTCGGAATCGGAATAGGCGAAATGTAGGCCCTTCAGCTCGACGCTGGCCGGCAGATCCTGCGCGCGCGGCGCAAACTCGGCCTGCGGCTCGGGTTCGGCAAGCACGATGTCGGCCAGTCGTTCGCCCTGGAGCTTGAGCATCTTCACTTCGACGACCTTGTCGATCAGTGCGCTGATGCGCTTCGCGAACTGCTCCTTGTAGGCGATGAACGCGAACAGCATGCCAACCGAGAACGTGTGGTCCATCACCAGCAGCGCGCCGACCCAGATCATCGCGATGCGTTCGAGGCCGAACACGAGCTTGTGGCCGACATCGAACATCAGATCGAGCTGGCGCGTCACGATATTGGCGTTCATCGCGTCGACGACCAGATTCATGAAGCGTGCCTGGCGATCTTCCTGCCGGTTGAAGAGCTTGATCGACTGAACGCCGCGCAGCGATTCGAGGAAGTGCGTCGAGCGCTTGGCTTCGAAAATGATGGACTCTTCGGTCGCATCGCGCAGCGGCCGAAAGAACGCCCAGCGCAGCGCCGCGTAGGCGGCAACGCTTCCCAGCGCGATGGCGGTCAGCGTGCCGCTGTACACCAGCATCATCGCCAGCGTGACCACGACCAGGACGCCGTCCAGCATCGCCTCGATGAAGCTCGTGGTCAAAGTCTGCTGGATCTTCTGCACCGCGCCGAAGCGCGACAGCACGTCGCCGGTGTGGCGCTTCTCGAACCACGACACCGGCAATCGCATCAGGTGCGCGAAGACGTTGGAGAGCCACTGCAGGTTCAGCGTGGTCGAGAGATGCAGCACCGCCCAGGATCGGATGGCACCGGTCGCGACGGTGATCAGCACCAGCAGCCCGAAGCCCAGCCCGAGCGTGACGAGGAGGTCACGGTCGAGTCCGACGAGCACGCTGTCTACCACCCACTGCATGAAGAACGGCGCCAACAGCATGAAGCCTTCGAGCGCCAGCGCCAGCGTGAAGATCTGCAGTAGCGAGCGGCGCAGGCCAGTGACGCGGCCGAGCAGCTGGCGCAGCGTCACGCTCTGGCGTTCGGTGTGGGGCCTGAAGTCCGCTTGCGGCGTGAGCTCGAGCACGACGCCGGTGAAGTGCTTCGAGACCTCGGCCTGCGGTATGCGCCGCACCCCACGTGCCGGATCGTGGATCACGGCCACGCCGCGCCGCACTTCCTTGAGTACGACGAAGTGGTTTAAGTCCCAATGCAGCACGCAAGGCATCGCAAGCTCGGGCAGGTGCGTCATCTCGGCACGCAGTGCACGGGCGTTTAGCTGCAGCTGCCCGGCAAGCCGCACCATGTCGGCCAGGGTCACGCCCTTGAGCGAGACCGAGAAGCGCTGGCGCAGCGTGGGCAAATCGCTTTGCAGGCCGTGATGTGCGGCGATCATCACCATGCACGCGAGTCCACATTCGGCGGCCTCGGTTTGCAGGATGATCGGCAGATGGCGGCCGACCAGCCCCATGCGCAAACCGTCGAGCCAGGCGGCACTGCTCACACACGCCCCGCGATGCCGAGCACCGGCTCGAACAACCACTCGATCAGGCGGCGCCGATCCAGCAACACGTCGGCTTCGAGCTGCATGCCCGGCGACAGCGCCTGTGCCTGGCCATAGGCCGCCACGCTCTGCTGGTCCAAGGTCACGGTGATGCGATACAGCGGCTCGCCACTCGCGCTCACGGCCGCGGGCAAGGGCAAGCCAGCCAACTCGACGGCCTGCAGGGGTGAGCGAGACACCTGTGCCACCGTACCCGCCTGGTGACCGAACTTCTGGAACGGAAAGGCCTGGTAGCGCAGCTGCACCGTTTGATTCGCGCGCACGAAACCGACGGCGCTCGACGGTGCGAACAGATGCGCCTGCAGCCTCGCGTCCGCTGGCAGCAAGCTTGCCAGCGCCACCGCCGGCGTCACGTTCTGCCCCGGCGCGGCGAGCACGCCAGTCACGACACCGTCCTGCGGCGCGCGCACGACGATGCGCTGACGTGCCTCGCTCTCGGCACTCGCCTGCGCGAGCGCGGCCAGATCGCGGTCGATCTCGCCCTGCGCGGCCTGGGTGCGCAACGGCAGCTCGCTGCGCTGCGCCTGCAAGGCCGCGATCTCGCGCAGCCGGGTCGCGCGCTGGCGCTCGAGGCTTTGCAGTTGGGCCTTCACGCCGAGCACATCCTCGGCTTTGGCACGCACCTGAGCGTTCGAAACGAAGTTATCGTTGCGCAGCGATTCGTACTGAGTCAGCGCATCCTGCGCAAGTACGAGACGCTGGCGTTGCAGGTCGGCCTCGGCGGCCATCGCGTCGAGTTCACGGCGCATTTCCGCCACTTGCGCGTCGAGCGCTGCGGTCTGGGTCTGTTCGAGCTGATGGCGCTGACGCGCCGCACCGTGCAGACTGCGCTCGCGCGACGCGAGGCTGCTTTGCACCGCCGCCTGCGTGTCGCCGCTTAACGTCGTCTGACCGACTTCGAGCACGAACAGCACATCGCCACGGTGCACGACGCCGCCTTCGGCCACGTGGCTCTCGACAACGGTCGCCGGCTGTGGCGCGACGAGCCGGATCACGCCACGGTCAGGCACCAGATAGCCGCTGACGCGCGCCTTGCGGGTGTATTCACCAATCGTAAGATAGGCAGCGACTGCGACGGCCACCACGACCACGAATCCCGTCAGCAACGCCAGCGAAACCGGCCGGATCAGCTGAATGCTGCCCAGCCAGTCGCGCTGTCGGTTCGTGAGGGCTTCGGGGCGGAACAGACCCACCGCCGACAGCCTGGACTACCAGGTACCGGCCGGGCCTTGAGTGGCAGTTGCTGTGGCCCAGGTGCCGGCCGGCCCGAGGCCACCGCCGACTTGGAGCAACTGCTCGGGCGTCAACTCGACGAGAGCGGGAATGGCGGTCTCAAGGATGTCAACGACTTGAAGGTTATCTTGCATGCTGTGCTCCGAATGAGGTGCACGCCACGCATGCACTGAAGCCATTGCAGCAGCAACCGCTGAATTGCGTAACTGTCAAGTCTTACAGGGTGGGGGTTGACGCAACAACTGTTACGCCGTGGAGAAAGCCGCACTCGAGTGAGGCGCCGGCGCCTCGTTAGCGGGCAGTTTCTAACGCAGCAGGCCGAGGCGCAGCGCCTTGAGCACGGCTTGGTGCTTGTTCACACAGCCCAGCTTGTGAGTCGCGTTAGAAACGTGGAGGACCGCGGTGCGCTCGGCGATACCAAGGACGTCGCCGACTTCCCACGCCGTCTTGCCAGCCATAGTCCAGCGCAATGCTTCAAGCTCGCGCGGCGTGAGCGAAGGCGCGCTGGGGTCGACCGGGTCGGGCATCAGGATGCGCTGCGCCGCGTCTTGTGCATGCACGGCGAACAATTGCAAGTCAGCTACTACTCGGGTCAGTTCGCCAGAGTCCTGGGGAACCGGACGATCGCGATCGACACCCATAAAGAAGTGTCGCCCCTCGGGCATGTGCAGCGCCAGAGCGATCCCGGTGCTGTACCCGAAACGCGCTTGCTCCTCCCACATATCACCCATACCGTCGCGCACGTACGTCGTCTGATCCCAGATGATCGGAACGCTGCGCCGCTTGCAGTGCTGCATCACCGGGTCGCGCCGCCCCTTGTTGGGATCTTGGAACGATTCCTTGAATGCGCGCGGCGTGTTGTCGACCGTGATGAACTCGGCCTCGCCGAGCATGTGATCGATCACCAGTGTCGCCGACACAGTCTCGAAACCAAGTCGTCTCGTGAATGCGACAAGCTCGCCTTGGAACTCGTCGCGGTCCCGACTCTTGAGCACTTCCGAGAATCCACCCTGAAGCATGCCGCCCCTTCAAACGCGACCGCGCACGAATTCACGCGCCAGCGTTGCTGGCGACCCCACCCTGACAAGGTTTACAGATGGCAAGACGCATTTCCCTCGTCACACTCGGCCCATCGATCAGAAAACTGCAGGAGCTCGATCATCGACGCATCGACGCTGCCCGACGCCATGACGCCCGCTTGGATTGTCTACGCGTGGGCCCCCGTATTGTGGCAGGCCAGCTCTGCACCGCATTTACATCTTGTCCACCTCGGTACGAGAGTGTTGACTTTCGGCGACGACGACGGCCCGTGCAGCGGCCAGACCTTGTGGGGCGGCCAATCCGAACAATGCGCCGCTGGCGTGGCCTGGGACTGGGTCGAACTGCGTCAGGGAGTGGTCGCGATGGCCGATCCGTTCGGCATGGTCACCAACCTGCGCCTGCTCGACGACCACGGTGAAGCGCTGAGCCAGACTCAGGTGGCATTGCAATTGCATCAGCTCGTGCACGCGCTGCCGTGGCAGCATGAAGTGACTTTGGCTTTGCAGAAGCCATCTTGACGATGGGTTCATCTTTCCGGTAAACCTGCGGCACAAGCTTCACGCCATCAGTATTTTCCCGAAGTCTGCACATGCCACCCTTCACGTCGGCACGATAAAGACCTACCCTGTCATCCCAGTCGAGCCCCGGCACAGATCCGCGGCCTTCAAAACAGTGAGTCGTTGGCCCCCATGAAAGAATATCGCCTCGCCGCGTGGCCGCAGTTGCGCACTTCATACCGGCGAACACCGCTGCATTCGACCAGCTGCGCCAGTGTCATGTGACGATGCGACATATCGCTCAACATGCGCCGGTAGGCGATCT
>JANYBE010000581.1 GCA_025360945.1 Rhizobacter sp.
GCCGAGGTCGGCACGCGCGGCATTCGCGTCATGGTGTTGCTGGCGAACTCGAACGAGGTGTTCCGTGCCGGCCAGTACGCAAGCGCCGTGGTGCTGCTCGACGACGCCGTGCAGCGCCTGACGCTACCGGTCGCGGCGATCGGCCAGGCCTCAGGGCAGGACTTCGTTTGGACGCTGGAGAAGGGCGCGCTGGTGCGCCGCATCGTCATCACCGGGCGGCGCGATGATGTCGTCGGCAGGGTCGAGATCACGCAAGGCCTCAGCGCCGACGCGCAAGTGCTGGCGGCACGCTTCGACACACTGAAGGAGGGCGCGCAGGCGCGCATCAACGGCACGCCGGGCGTACCCGCCGCGCGCGCAAGCGCCGCGCCACCCAAAGCGTCCTGAGCCGGAGTCCGCGACATGTGGTTCACCCGCGTTTCGATCAACAACCCGGTCTTCGCCACAATGGTCATGGTGGCCTTGTGTGTGCTTGGCCTGTTCTCGTACAACCAGCTCGGCGTCGAGCGCCTGCCCGACATCACGCCGCCGATCGTGTTCGTCAGCGTCGCCTACCCGGGGGCTTCGGCGGAGGCAGTCGAGACCGAGCTCACGCGTCCGATCGAGCTTGGCCTGAATGGCATCGCGGGCGTCAAGATGATCCGCTCGAACAGCCTCGAAGGGACCAGCCAGACGGTCGTCGAGTTCCAGCTCAGTGCCGACATGAGCCGCGCGGTGCAGGACGTGCGTGACAAGGTCGCGCAGCTGCAGCCCGGTTTCCCACGCGACGCGAAGCCGCCCTACATTTCACGCTTCGACGGTGACAACGCGCAGCCGACCGTCAACCTGGCGCTGATCGCGCCCGACCGCAGCTCGCGCGAGCTATCGTTGCTCGCCGACCAGGTCGTGCGCAAGCGGCTGGAACGCGTCGGCGGCGTCGCCAAGGTCGACGTTAGCGGGCTCACGGTGCGCCAGGTGCGCGTCGACCTCGATCCGCAGCGCTTGCGCGCCTTCCAGCTCACGCCGGCCGACGTATCGGCGGCGCTGCAACGCGCAAACGCCGACGTCCCCGTTGGCCTGCTCAGCAGTGCAAAAGAAGACGCGCTGGTGCGCGTCGAAGGCCGGTTGCGCGATGCGAAGGCGTTCAACGACGTGGTCGTCGCCACGCACGGCAGCCTCGTGATCCGCCTCGGCGATCTCGGCACCCTCGTCGAGCGCGAGCAGGAACCGACCTCCTACGCGCGCGTCGACGGCACCCCGGCGATCGCGTTCCTGGTCTACAAGCAGCAGGACGCCAATATCGTCACCACCGGCGAGGGCATCAAGCAGGCGACCGAGGAGATGCGCAAGACACTGCCGCCCGGCGTCGAGTTGCGCCTGGTCTACGCCGACAGCGACTGGGTCAAGGATTCGCTCAGCGGCGTCAAGCGCACGCTGGTAGAGGGCGCGCTGCTAACGATCGCGATCGTGTTCTTGTTCTTGCACAGCTGGCGTAGCACCATCATCACCGGCCTCACACTGCCGATCGCGGTGATCTCGGCGTTCATTGCGGTGTATGCGTTTGGCTTCACACTGAATTTCATGACCATGATGGCGTTGAGCCTGTGCATTGGTCTGCTGATCGACGATGCGATCGTGGTGCGGGAGAACATCGTGCGCCACGTGCACATGGGCAAGGACCACTTCAGCGCCGCGCGCGATGGCACCGAAGAGATCGGCATGGCCGTGATGGCGACGACGCTGGCGATCTGCGCCGTTTTCGTCCCGGTCGCGTTCATGAAGGGCATCATCGGCAAGTTCTTCTTTCCGTTTGGCGTGACGGTAGCGGTCGCGGTGCTGGTGAGCCTGTTTGTCAGCTTCACACTCGACCCGATGCTCTCAAGCATCTGGAAAGATCCGCCGGGCAGCAAGCTGATTGAGCTGCCTGTCATCGGCCACCTGATGCGCGCCACCGACCGTGCCCTCGACGCGATGCACGGGCTGTACGAGCGGCTCATCCACTGGGTCTTCTCGAACCAGCGCTATCTGCGCTTCATCGGGCCGCGCGGCATCGTCGTGATGATCGGTATCGGCAGCTTTGTCGGTGCGATCCTGCTCGCGCCGCTGGTCGGCACCGAATTCATTCCGGACGCTGACAACAGCTTTATCTCGATGAACGTAACCATGCCAGTCGGCACCAGCCTAGAGCGTGGCAACGAGAAAATGGCCCAGGTCGAAGCGCTGGTGAAGGCGATTCCCGAGGTGCGCATGATCTCGAGCCAGACTGGCGACGTGGACGGCAACCGCAACGCCGGCAACCTGAGCATCCAGCTCGTCAAGCCGGGCGAGCGCAAGCGCAGCCAGAAGGAAGTGGAGGAGGCGATCCGAGCCGCGATCGCACCGATCCCGGGTGCCGATGTGTCGCTGGGCAACCGGCCGATCTTCATCTCGCTGCTCGGGCCCGACCCGAAGGTGCTCGATGCCGAAGTGCTGAAGCTGGCGGAGAAGGTGCGCACGATCCCCGGTATCACCGACCTCGAAACCTCGGTCAAACCTGGCCTGCCCGCCTATGCAGTGCGTTTGAAGCCCGATGCGGTGCGCGAGCTGGGCCTCACGCCGACGGTGCTTGCGGCGAGCCTGCGCAGTTTTGTCAACGGCGACGTGGCGACCCACTGGACCGCGCCCGACGGCGAGCAGGTCGAGGTCGAGCTGCGCCTGCCGCAAACCCTGCGCGAGAACGTTTCCCAGCTCGACAACCTGCCGGTGGCCTACGCGAAGGACGGCACGCCGATCGCGCTCGGCCGCGTCGCCGATGTGGTGTCGGTCGTGAACCCGCTGGTGATCAAGCGCCAGGATCTGCAACGCCGCCAGGCGATCTACGCCGGCGTCACCGGTCGGCCTAGCGGCGATGTGGGCAACGAGGTCAAGAAGCTCGTCGACGCGACGCAACTGCCGCCCGGTTACCGCTTCGACCAGGGTGGCCAGACGCGCGATCAGGCCGAGGCCTTCCAGGGAATTCTGCTGGCGCTGCTCGCGGCGGTCATCTTCATCTACATCGTGCTCGCATCACAGTTCGGCAGCTTCCTACAACCGTTCGCCATCATGGTCTCGCTGCCCCTGGCGCTGATCGGCGTGATGCTGGCGTTGCTCCTTACGCGCTCGACGCTGAACCTGTTCTCGATGATCGGCCTGGTGATGCTGATGGGCCTGGTGACGAAGAACGCGATCCTGCTGGTCGACTATGCGAATCACATGCGCAAGACCGGCGTGAGCACCGCCGAGGCCTTGCTGCAGGCCGGGCTGGTGCGGATGCGCCCGATCATGATGACGACCGCGGCGATGGTGTTCGGCATGCTGCCGCTGGCATTGGCGCTGGACGACGGCGGCGAGCTTCAGGCGTCGATGGGCCGTGCCATCATCGGCGGGGTGATCACCTCGACCCTGCTCACGTTGATCGTGGTCCCGGTGCTCTACAGCTACCTCGATGACCTGTCAGCGTGGGCGAAGCGGCGCTTCGACTCCAAGCCGGCCAAGGAAGAGCTCTCTGGCGGCGCGATCCCCGCGCACATGCCAGCATCGAAGGAGTAGCGCGGTGGCTACTGGGAGATGTGGATCACGTCTCTCACCAGCGGGTAGATCTGGTTGTGCCAACGCTTGCCGCTGAATACGCCGTAGTGGCCGACGTTGGCCTGCACATAGTGCGTGCGCATGTAGGGACGAAGGCTGCTCGCGAGATCCTGCGCCGCCAGCGTCTGGCCGATCGCGCAGATGTCGTCGCGCTCGCCTTCGATCGTGACCAGCGCGGTGCGGCGGATCGCCGCCGGGTTCACGACGCGGCCCTTGAAGGTCAGTTCACCTTTGGGCAAGGCGTACTTCTGAAACACGAGGTCCACGGTCTCGATGTAGAAGTCGGCGGAGAGATCTGCCACCGCCATGTACTCCTCATAAAAGGTGCGCGTGACCTCGGCCTTGTCGAACTCGTCGTCCACCAGGTGCTGGTAGTACTCCTTGAACGCGTTGACGTGGCGGTCCTTGTTCATGCTCATGAATGCCGACAGCTGCACGAAGCCCGGGTACACGCGCCGGCCGCCGCCACCGTGGCGCCACGGCACATGGCTGATCAGGTTCTTCTCGAACCACTCGATCGGCTTCGTCGTGGCGAGCTTGTTGACCTCGGTCGGGCTGATGCGGCAGTCGATCGGGCCGGCCATCAGCGTCAGACTCGCGGGCGTGGCCGGGTGTTGGTCCTCCGACATGATCGCCACCGCCGCGAGCGCCGCCACGCAGGGCTGGCACACGGCGATCACGTTGGCGTTGGGGCCCATCGCGGCCAGGAAGTCGATAATGTGGGCGGTGTATTCGTCCAAGCCAAAGCGACCGGCAGCCAGGGGCACGTCGCGCATGTTGTGCCAGTCGGTGACGTAGACGTCGTGGTCCTGCAGCGACCACGACGAGTAGTTCTTGCTGCTCAGCGTCAGCGTGGCCGCGGCCTTGACGGCCTTTACAACGGGCTTGGCCGCGG
>JANYBE010000588.1 GCA_025360945.1 Rhizobacter sp.
TTGCTGCGCTCGACAAGCTGAAGGCCGCCGGCATCACTCCGTTGGCGCTGGGCGGTCAGAGCTGGCAGGAATTCATCACCTTCTACACGATCGTGCTGGACGTTGGCGGCAAGGATGCCTACCTGAAGTTCTTCCGCGACCACGACGTCGCGAGCGTCAACGCCGAGCCGATGCGCAAGGCCCTAACCGCGCTAAAGAAGCTGCACGGTTATGTCGACGCCGGATCGCCCGGCCGCAACTGGAACGACGCAACCGCGATGGTGATCAACGGCACCGCCGGCTTCCAGATCATGGGCGACTGGGCCAAGGGCGAGTTCGGCAGCGCAAAGCAGACGGCCGGCAAGGAGTACGGCTGCTTCGCCGGCTTCGGCGCAAATGCGCCGTACATGGTCGCGGGCGATGTGTTCGTGTTCCCGAAGACTACCGACAAGGCTGCGATCGAGGCGCAGCATAAGCTCGCGACGGTCTTCACGTCGCCGGTGGCGCAGATCGCGTTCAACAACAAGAAGGGCTCGATTCCGATGCGCACAGACGTGGACACGAGCAAGATGGACCTGTGCGCGCGCGCCGGCGTCGAGGCGATGAAGGATCCGGCCCGCCAGGTCGCCAACCCCGACGCGCTGATGGCACCCGATATGATCGGCACGGTGCAGGATGTCATCACGAAATTCTGGAATGCCAACCAGTCTATCGATGACGCCGTGAAGGCGCTGCAGGGCGCGCTGAAAACCTGACACGCGGCGGCCGCGACCGAACCTTGCCGGTTCCCCTATGAGCACGACCTCCCGCGCCACACCGCGCGCCGCCTCGCCTCGCCCACGCGGGCTGCGCAACACCGCCGCGCAGTTGGCGCTCGTGCCGATGGCGCTGATCGTACTGGGCGTGTACATCGGCACGGTGCTGTGGTCGATCCGGATCTCGTTCAGCAGCTCGAAGATCTTTCCGCGCAACGACTTCGTCGGGTTCTCGCAGTACGAGCGCCTATTCGACACTGAGCGCTGGATTGTCTCCCTGCACAACATCGCGATCTTCGGCGTGTTGTTCGTGCTCGGCTGCATGATCATCGGCTTCCTGCTCGCGGTATTCCTCGACCAGCGCATCCGCGGCGAGGACGTGCTGCGCACGGTGTTCCTGTACCCGTACGCGATGTCCTTCGTCGCGACCGGTCTGATCTGGCAATGGATGCTGAACCCCGAGCTCGGCATCCAGTCGGTGGTGCGGCAGCTCGGCTTCGCAAGCTTCCGATTCGACTGGATCGTGAGCCAGGACATGGTGATTTACACACTGGTCATCGCGGCCGCCTGGCAGCAGGCCGGGTTGGTCACCGCGATCCTGCTGGCAGGCTTGCGCGGCATTGACGAATCGCTGTGGAACGCGGCGCGCATCGACGGCGTGCCGCGCTGGCGCTTCTACCTGAGCATTGTGCTGCCGCAGCTTGGGCCGGCGTTCGGTACCGCGTTCGTCCTGCTCGCGATCACGGTCGTCAAGGTGTTCGACGTCGTCGTCGCGATGACGCAGGGCGGCCCCGGCAACGCCAGCGAGGTACCGGCTAAGTTCATCATGGACAACCTGTTCAGCCGCGCCAACGTCGGCCTCGCGTCGGCCGCCTCGACGGTGATGCTAATGACCGTGCTCGCGCTGCTGCTGCCGTGGTGGTATTCGCGCGCGCTGGCGGCGCGACGGGAGGCGCGGGCGTGAGCAGCGCCGCGACGCCCGAGGCTGGCGGCGCAGTCATGCCCCTCGTGCGCGCGGCAGCCTCGCGGCCGCGCCACTCGCAGCTGTCCCCCGGCCGCATCGGCGCCTACGCGTTCCTGATCAGTTCGGCAGTCTTCTTTCTGCTGCCGCTTTACGTGATGCTCGTCACCTCGCTCAAGCCGATGGACGAGGTGCGCCTTGGGCACCTGTTCGCGTTACCGATGCGCTGGACCCTCGAACCGTGGTTGCAGGCCTGGTCGAGCGCGTGCACGGGCCTGGAGTGCCACGGCATCCAGGTCGGTTTCTGGAATTCAGTGAAGATCGCAGTGCCGAGCACTGTGATCTCGATCTTCTTCGGCGCGCTGAACGGCTATGCGCTGTCGTTCTGGCGCGTGAAGTGGGCCGGGCGGATGTTCGGCATCCTGATGCTGGGCGCGTTCGTGCCGTACCAGGTGATGATGTACCCGATGGTGCGCGCACTCGCTTCGGTCCACCTGTTCGGCACGCTCGCCGGCATCGTGTTCGTTCACACCGCGTTCGGCATGCCGGTGATGACGCTGCTGTTCCGCAACTACTATGCGGCCATCCCAATGGAGCTGTTTAAGGCTGCGCGCATCGACGGCGGCGGCTTCTGGCGGATCTTCCTGCAGCTGATGCTGCCGATGTCGCTGCCCGTCATCGCGGTCGCGGTGATCCTGCAACTCACCAACATCTGGAACGACTTCCTGCTCGGCCTCGTGTTCGCGGGCCGGGAGAACCTGCCGATGACCGTGCAGCTCAACAACGTGATCAACACCACCACTGGCGAGCGGCTCTACAACGTGAATATGGCGGCCACGGTTCTGACTTCGCTGGTGCCCCTCGCGGTCTACCTGCTCTCGGGGCGCTGGTTCGTGCGCGGCATCGCGGCCGGTGCGGTCAAGGGATGAAGACGACGATGATGAACCCCCACCCCGACCGGAGCTCCGCGTGAGCCGCGTCAGCATCCAGGGCCTGAACATCCGATTGTCCGGCGCGGACATCATCCGCGCGCTCGACCTGGAGGTGCATGGCGGCGAGTTCCTCGTGCTTCTCGGGCCGTCGGGCTGCGGCAAGTCGACGTTGCTGCACAGCATCGCCGGACTGATTGACGTGGCCGACGGCCGCATCGAGATCGCCGAGCGTGACGTGACCTGGGCCGACCCGAAGGACCGCGGCATCGGCATGGTGTTCCAATCCTATGCCCTTTATCCGACGATGACGGTCGAGCGCAACCTGTCGTTCGGGGCACGCATCGCCGGAACGCCTAAGGACGAGGTCGCCCGCCGGGTCGATCGGGTGGCGCAGATGCTGCAGCTCAAGGAATTGCTGAAGCGCAAGCCGGCGCAGCTGTCGGGCGGGCAGCGCCAGCGCGTCGCGATCGGCCGCGCTCTGGTGCGCGAGGCACGCGTGTTCCTGTTCGACGAGCCCTTGTCCAATCTCGACGCGAAGTTGCGCGGCGAGCTGCGCCGCGAACTCAAGCAGCTGCACAAGACGCTCGGCGCGACGATGGTCTACGTGACCCACGACCAGGTCGAAGCAATGACGCTCGCGACCCGTATCGCGGTGATGAAAGCCGGCGAGATCCAGCAGATCGGCACGCCGGGCGACGTCTACGCGCGGCCATTGAACATGTTCGTCGCCGGATTCCTCGGCGCGCCAAGCATGAACTTTGTCGACGGCCGCATCGAGGTCGTCGACGGCCGCCGCCGCTTCGTCGCGCCAGCGCTGCAGCTCGCGCTCGATGGGTACGCATTCGCAACGCCGCCGGCGCCTGGGCAGGACGCGGTTCTCGGTGTGCGGCCCGAGCACATCCGGCTCGGCGAGCCTGCGGCGGCGATCGGCGAGGCGACCGTTTCGCTTGTCGAGCCGATGGGCGCGAACCAGGTGGTCTGGCTCGATGCGCAGGGCAGCACGCTCGCAGTCGATGCCGATGCCCAGTACCAACCGCGCGCCGATCGGCGCAGTGCGTTCACGATCGATGCGGCGCAGGTGTCTCTATTCGACCGTGCTTCGCAGGCGCGGCTCTAAGAAGACGGCGCGCAATGGCCACGATTAAGGATGTCGCGCGGCTCGCCGGGGTCGGCCTGGGCACCGCGTCGCGCGCCATCTCTGGCCGCGGCCCGATCTCGGAGAAGGCGCTTGCGAAGGTCAACGACGCAGTCGCCGCGCTCGATTTCCGCGCGTCCAATGTCGCGCGTGCCCTGTCGACCAAGACGCTAGGGATGATTGGCGTGTACGTGCCCGACTTCTCCGGCACCTTCTACGGCCCGATCCTGGAGACGGTGGATCGCGAGCTGCGCGCGGTCGAGCGCCACATGGTCGCCGCCAACGGCACCGGCCACGGAGACGCACGCGAGCAGGCGCTCGAGGGGATCCGCTTCCTCAACGACAGGCAGTGCGACGGCTTGCTGGTGATGAGCAACACCCTCACCGAGGCCGACTTCGCCGCGTTGTTCGTGCGCCATCCTAAACTCGTCGTGCTGAACCGGCACACGCGTACCAAGCCGCGCCAGTGCTTCAGCACAGACCACGAGCTGGGCGGACGCCTCGCAGCGCGCGCGCTGCTGGCCCGCGGGCACCGCGACATCGCGCTGGTTGCCGGCCCGCACAGTGCTCCCGACAACGAGCAGCGTATGGCCGGCTTTCTCGACGAGTTGGCGCGCCACCGCGTGCGCGTGCCCAAGCGCCGGCAGGCCGCCGGCGATTTCACCTTCGACGGCGGATATGCAGCGGTAAGGGCGCTGTTGGCGGCAGGGCCGCGCGACTATACCGCGCTGTTCTGCGCGAACGACGTGATGGCGATGGCCACGATGTCGTGCTTCCACAAGCTTGGCATCGCGATGCCCGGCGAGGTCTCGGTGCTCGGCTTCGACGACAGCGAGATGGCGGGCTACACTGCGCCGCAGCTGACGACGGTGCATGTGCCCATCGTCGATGCGGCTGCAAGCGCATGCCGGCACCTGCTGAACCAGTGCTATGGATTGAACCTGACAGTCGCGCGCGACTTTGCCCCCCGCATCGTCTGGCGTGATTCGCTCGGCGCAGGGCCCCATCCGCAGCAGCCCAAGCTGGCTTCCTGCATCGAATCAGGACGACGATGACCCCTCGCACAACTCCCTCGGGTCGTCTGGACGAAGCCGATCGAGTGGGTGATGGGTCGGGAGCTGGGGGCGGACGAGTACCTGACCAAACGCTTCTGGCCGCGGGAACTGCTCGCACGCATTCGAGCTCTGCTGCGTCGCACCCGAATGCATGGCTTCTACCCCAGAGTCAAGTTGAGAAGCGGCAAGAGTCGAACGCGCGGTGACCTTGCCCCCGGAAAACGCATCCCTTGCTGAGTGGTTCAATTCAGGGCAAGGCGAACGGAAATTCTTTCTCAATGGTCTCGGCCGCAATCCAAGGCGAAATCAGGCACTGGCACGCGAATGCCATAGCGATCGAAGGCGAAGGGGTGCTTGGCGGATGATCCGGCGGCACTGCGGGAGGCGGCGGCAAATGGTCGTAGCAGCCGCCGTGGTCGTCGAAAGTGATGATGAGAAAATTGGCCGCGTTGGCTGACGCCGCGAAGGGCGCGACCGAACGCGCCGGTGAGGCCATTGACGATCCCCCCGCGTCAGAATAGTTGTCACCTCCAATAGAACAACCCTGGGGGCGGCGATGAAGGACGAACTTGGCTCGATACGGACAGGCATTCAAGGACAAAGCGGTGGCGAAGTTGCTGCCGCCGGAGAGCGCTGCGCTGGAGGTGGTGGCGCGGGAAGTTGGTATTGGCGTG
>JANYBE010000631.1 GCA_025360945.1 Rhizobacter sp.
TCTACGACGGTGCCACAGACGCGGGTTGCGTCTGGGTGCATGCGGTGTCGCTCGGCGAGACACGCGCCGCCGCGGCGCTCGTCGATGCGCTGCGCATCGAGCGCCCCGGCATGCGGCTGCTGCTGACCCACGGTACGGCGACCGGGCGCGAAGCCGGCGTGGCCTTGCTGCACGAAGGCGATGCGCAGGTTTGGCTGCCCTACGACACGCCCTCGGCCACGCGCCGCTTCATCGCACGTTTTCGTCCGGTGGTCGGGGTGCTGATGGAGACCGAGGTCTGGCCGAATCTGCTGCGCGCCGCACAGCAAGGCGGTGTGCCCATCGTGCTGGCGAACGCGCGCCTCAGTGCACGCAGCCTGCGCCGCGGCCGGCAACTGGACGCGCTGATGCGGCCGGCCGCGCGGCGCATCACGCTCGCGCTGGCACAAACCGCGGCCGATGCGCAGCGCCTGCGCGAGGCCGGCGCGCCGCAGGTCGAGGTCAGCGGCAACCTGAAGTTCGACATGACGCCCGATCCCAGGCTGCTCGTTCGGGGCCGCACCTGGCGCGCATCGCTGGGCCGCGATGTGCTGCTCGCCGCCAGCACGCGCGAGAGCGAGGAAGCGATGCTGCTCGCCGCATGGGCGCGCGTGGACGCGCCGCGCCCGTTGCTGCTCATCGTGCCGCGCCACCCCCAGCGCTTCGACGAAGTCGCCGCGATGGTTCGCAGCGCCGGCCTCACGCTGGCGCGGCGAAGCGACTGGGGCGACGCACCCTCCGCAGAGGCGGCCAAGGCCGATGTCTGGCTCGGCGACTCGATGCGCGAGATGGCGCTGTACTACGCCGTCGCGCGGACCGCCGTGCTCGGCGGCAGTTTCGCCCCGCTGGGCGGCCAGAACCTCATCGAGGCCGCAGCCTGCGGCTGCCCCGTCGTGACAGGCCCGTACACCTTCAATTTCGCCGAGGCGTCCGAACTCGCGGTCCAGGCCGGCGCTGCGCTGCGCGTGCCGGACATGGCGACTGGCGTGGCGACGGCGCTCGAGCTGCTGGCCTCGCCACAACGCTGCGCTCAGGCGTCTGCGCACGCGCTGGCATTCGCTGCGCAACACCAGGGCGCCGCGCAGCGCATGGCACTGTGCATCGTCGGCGTCATCACCCCCTGACCTGAGGCCACGCGCACGCCCGGGCATCTGCTACGCTGCGCAGCACACTCCCGGCGGCGACACGATGGACTTCCAGTCACCCGGCTTGCTTGCCCGTGCGGCCTCACGACTGCCGTTCGACATCGGCGTGGCCGATGCTCACCGCGTCACTGACGAGCAGTTGCGCGAGGTCTGGCTGCACTCGCGGCTGGGGGTGCTGGTCGCGAGCGCGTTCGCGGCCGTGATGGTGGTGTACTGGCAGGGCACGCTGCCCGCCATGCTGCTACAAACTTGGCTCTTGGCCAAGCTTGGCGTCGCAGCGGTGCGGCTGGTGCAGGCCTATGTGTACTTCAGCGACCCGAAGTCCGGTGGCGCACGCTGGCGCTATGGCACGCTTGTGATGCTCGCGCTCGACGGTGCGATCTGGGGCATCGCGGGTGGCTGGCTCGCGATGCAGCCGGTGCCGATCGCCTCGTTCGCCCTCGCGGTGCTGGCGGCGGTCTCTTGCGTCGCGACCTTCGGCCTGCAGATCTCCTTGATGGCCACATCGGCCTATGTGGTGCCCATCCTCGTGCTCACCATCTGCGGCGCGCTGTGGCGCACCGATGAGACCGGCGTGGTCGGTTGCGTCAGCCTGGCCATGCTGTTGTTGCTACAACTCGCGACCGCCTACCGCTCGGAGCTGCGCTGGAGCGAGCGTCAGTTGCTGCGCCTGCAGGCCCTGCATCTTGCGCAGGAGAAGGCCGACGCGCTCGCGCTTGCGCTGCGCCAGAGCAGCCTGCAGTCGCAGTTCTTCGCCAACGTCAGCCACGAGCTGCGCACGCCGCTGCACGGCATCCTCGGCCTCGCACGCTTGCTGCATCTTGAGTCCACCGAGCCCGCACAGCATCGCCGCGCCGAACTGATCGACGCGTCGGGCACGCACCTGCTGGGCCTGATCAACGACCTGCTCGACGTGTCGCGCATCGAGGCCGGTCAGTTCGCGCTGCGGCCGCAGGCCTTCGAGCTCGTCGCACAGATCGAGCAAGTCGGCGATATCTGCGCGGCGCGCGCGCAGGTGCAGGGCCTCGCGTTCACGTGCCAGACGGAGCTGGAGCGACCCTGCTGGGTGCTTGGCGATGCAGGGCGCTTCCGCCAGGTGCTGCACAACCTGCTCGGCAATGCGCTGAAGTTCACCCAGACCGGTGCTATCACGCTGTCGGTTGGCCGCCCTGCGGAGCTGCCCGAGCACATCAGTGCAGCCGTGGCCGACACCGGCGTCGGCATCGCCGCCGAGGATTTGCCGCGACTGTTCGATGCGTTCGCGCAGCTCGCCCCTGCCTGGCACACGCCGCATGCCGGCACCGGGCTGGGCCTGACGATCTCTCGCGAGATCGCGCGCGCGATGGGTGGCGACATCGGGGTGCGCAGCGCGCCCGGCGTGGGCTCGACCTTCACGTTCACGGCGCACCTGCCGGCCTGCGACGCGGTCGCCACCTCGACGCCACCGCTTGCCGCTGCGCCCGCCGGCGACTGGCGCCCCCCCGCCTGCGATGTGTTGGTCGTCGAGGACGACGATGTCAACGCGTTGATCGTAGAGGCCTATCTGGAGCGACTCGGTCTGCGCGTGCTTCGTGCGAGCGATGGCGTAGAAGCGCAGGCGCTCGCGCTGCGCGCGACCGATCGGCCCGCGTTGGTGCTGATGGATTGCCAGATGCCGCGCATGGACGGCCACGTCGCGACGCGCCGAATCCGCGCGCAGGAAGCCGCGCTCGGTCTCGCCCCGGTGCCAATCGTCGCGATCACCGCGTCGCTGACCGAGATCGACGTGCAGCGCTGCCGCGCCGACGGCATGAACGAGTTTCTCGGCAAGCCGTTCACCGCGCTGCAACTCGCGACGGTGCTCCAACGTTGCCTCGCGTCGCGCGAGCGCGCGGCGCCGCGCGTGGCGGCCTAGTACAACATCCTGTAAATAGCATTCATTAAAGTACCGTACGAGGTAAGCTTCAGCGCATGAGTCGAGGACGATAAGCGCAGGCGATCAAGTTGTCGCGAGAAGATCGCAAATCCCTTGAGCTATTGACCCGCCGGGGCACCGCTGAGCAACGCCAGGTGGTGCGTG
>JANYBE010000643.1 GCA_025360945.1 Rhizobacter sp.
ACAGGTTCTGGATCACGACGCCGTCGAGCACGCGCACCTCGCGGTAGGTTGCTTGCAGCATCCACTACCGACGCACCGCGTTGGTGGCGGCAAGGATCGAATGCTTGCGGCTGTCGCGCGCGCGCACTGCACATAGCTGGCCCAGCCGCAGAAGAACAAGACGATCGCCACCCAGTCGGTCCAGGGCAGCAGCGTTACGACTTTGATGAACGTGTCCGCGGCGCCGACTGGAGCAAGCCGCGCGCCACGAGCCACTGTCTCATTGCAGGTCGAACAGCAGCAGCTCCGCGTCCACGCCGCCTTCGATGCTCAGCGAACTATCGGCTTCGATCTTCAGCGCGTCTCCGCCTTGCAGCGCCTGGCCGTTGACTGTGACGCTGCCGCGCACCACGTGCACATAGAACCGGCGCGCCGGGTCGAGTGCACGTGTGAGCTTCTCCGCGCCATCGAATAGACCGCTGTAGAGCGCGGCGTCGGCATGGATCGTCACCGAGCCGTCACGGCCTTCGGGCGACGCCACCAGCCGCAGCGTGCCACGCTTCGAGCCGGCATCGAAGTGCTTTTGCTCGTAGCCGGGCTCGATGCCGTGCACGTTCGGCTCGATCCAGATCTGCAGGAAGTGCGTCGTGGCATCCGCCGCATGGTTGAACTCGCTGTGCATCACGCCGCGGCCGGCGCTCATGCGCTGCACGTCGCCCGGACGAATCACGCCGCTGACGGCGGCACCGGCCGTTCCGTTGCCCATGCTGTCCTTGTGCGCGAGTTCGCCCGACAGCACGTAGCTGACGATCTCCATGTCGCGGTGGCCGTGGGTGCCGAAGCCGGTGCCGGGCGCGATGCGGTCCTCGTTGATGACGCGCAAGTTGCCGAAGCCCATGTGCCGGGCATCGCGGTAGTCGGCGAACGAGAAGCTGTGGCAACTCTTTAGCCAGCCGTGATCGGCATGGCCGCGGTCGGACGATTTGCGCAGGGTGATCATGGTGTTTGATCCTTTCGGTACTTCCAATGTAGTTCGTGCTTCGCGAAGCACCACGCGCCTGCGTTGAAGCGAACGTTCAAATAAGATGAACGCCTCCTCGCCACCGACCCCACCCATGTCCGACAGCCGCAATGTGTTGACGCCCGAGGCCTTGTTGATGATGGACACGATCGCGCGCACTGGCAGCTTTGCCGCCGCGGCGCGCGAGCTCGGCAAGGTACCGTCGTCGCTGACCTACAGCGTGCGCCAGCTCGAGGATGCGCTCGACGTGCTGCTGTTCGACCGTCGCTCGCGTCAGGCCCGGCTCACCGCGGCCGGCACCGAGTTACTGGTTGAAGGGCGACGCCTGCTGGAGCAGATGGACGCGGTCGCGAACCGCGTCAAGCGCGTCGCCACTGGGTGGGAAACGCAGCTCACAATCGCGGTCGACGGCGTGATCTCGCGCCTGACGATGTTCGAGCTGTGCGAATCGTTCTACGCGCTGAACCCGCAGTGCGTCGCCCACCGCGAAGGGACGGCAGCGACGGTGCCCGCGACGCTCGGCAGCCCCGGCACACGGCTGCGCCTGCGCACCGAGGTGATGGCCGGCACCTGGGAGGCACTGGTTGTCGGGCGGGCCGACCTGGCCATCGGCGTGGGCCTCGAAGGCAACGTGCCACCGGGGGTGCAGATGAGGGAGATCGGCACGATTCCATTCGTCTTCGCGATCGCGCCCCACCATCCGCTGGCCGCCGCCAGCGCCCCAATCACGGACGTCGAACTGATCCGCCAGCGCGCCGTCGCGGTGGCCGACTCTGCTCAACGCCTCACGCCGCTCACGGTGAACCTGCTGCCAGGGCAAGACGTGCTCACCGTCAGCAGCATGCAGCTCAAGATCGAGGCGCTGCTGCGCTGCATGGGCTGCGGCTTCGTGCCGGAGCCGATGGTGCGCGAGCACATCGCCGCCGGTCGGCTTGTGGTCAAGACCATGCAGCGTTCGGTGCGCTCGCCGCACATCGGCTACGCCTGGCGCACGCCGGACGCCCACGCGGCTGGCGCGGCGCGCAAGCCGCAGCTCGGCCTGGCGCTGCGCTGGTGGCTGGCTCAGCTCGACAGCCCGACCACGCGCGCCGCACTGCTGGAGCGCCACGGGCAGGTGCTGCTGGCGGGGATCTGATGCCGACAGGCGCATATCGAGGCCGGTTCGCGCCCTCGCCCACGGGGCTATTGCACGCCGGGTCGCTGGTCGCCGCACTCGCGTCGTGGCTGGACGCGCGCTCGCGAGGCGGGCATTGGCTGGTGCGCATCGAAGACGTCGACACGCCGCGCTGCGTACCGGGCACCGATGCGGCCATTCTCGCCCAGCTCGCGGCGCTCGGTCTCGTGCCCGACGAGCCGCCGGTATGGCAATCGACCCGCTCGGCGCTGTACGCGCACGCACTCGCGCGGCTGCTCGCGCAGGGGCACGCTTACGCCTGCGCCTGCACGCGCGCCGACATCCTGCAGGCGCTCGCCGCACGAGGCGCCGCCCGCGAGCGCCACGCCGAACTGGTCTATCCTGGCACTTGCCGCGATGGTCTGCACGGCAAGCCGGCGCGTGCGCTGCGGCTTCGCACCGACGGTGCAGTCCACGTCGAATGGCAGGATCGACGCCTGGGTGCGCAGCAGCAGGACGTGACCCGCGCAGTCGGCGACTTCGTGCTCAAGCGTGCCGATGGGCTGTGGGCGTACCAGCTCGCCGTCGTCGTCGACGATGCGGCACAAGGCATCACACACGTTGTACGCGGCGCTGATCTGGCCGACAACACACCGCGCCAAATTCACCTGCAGCGGGTCCTCGGGTTGGCCACGCCGAGTTACCTGCACACGCCGTTGGTACCGGGCGCCGATGGCGAGAAGCTCTCGAAGCACAATGGCGCGCGGCCGGTCGACACGAGCGACCCACTGCGCGTGCTGAAGGCCGCCGCGCTGGTGCTCGGCCTTCACGCGTACGGCGAAGATGTCCGCACGTGGCTTGCCGACGCGACACAGAAGTGGGGCGCCGGCTGGCATGATGTCGGATCGATCGCAAAACCACGAGACCTTTCACCATGATCACCACCGCATCCGGACTCCAGTTCGAGGACACCACCGTTGGCACTGGCGCCACCGCGCAGGTCGGTCAGCACGTCAAGGTGCACTACACAGGCTGGCTCTACAGCAGCGGCGTCAAGGGAGCCAAGTTCGACTCGAGCAAGGACCGCCGCGATCCTTTCGACTTCGGTCTCGGCGCCGGCATGGTCATCAAGGGCTGGGACGAGGGCGTGCAGGGCATGCAAGTCGGCGGCACGCGCCTGCTGGTGATCCCGCCCGAGCTCGGCTACGGAGCTCGCGGCGCCGGTGGCGTAATCCCGCCGAACGCGACGCTGATGTTCGAGGTCGAGCTGCTCGCCATCTGACCCCATGACCGTTCAATACGAGATCGTCCACACGACGGTGTACCGCTACCGCCAGCCGGTGAGCTTCGGCGAGCATCGGGTGATGTTTCGTCCGCGCGACAGCCACGACCTGCGCGTGCTCGCGACCGATCTGCAGGTCAGCCCGACGTCGCAGGTGCGCATGATCCAAGACCCGCACTCGAACTCGGTCGCGCTGGTGCAGCCCGACGGGAAGGCCAGCGAGCTCGAGATCGTTTGCCGTTTCACGATCGAGCATGCACACACCAACAACGAAGAGCTGCCGCTGTCGCCCAGCGCCGAGGTGTTCCCGTTCGCCTACAGCGTCGAAGAACGTTTCGACCTGGAGCAGTATCTGCGTCCGCATTACGACGACCCGGGCGGTCACCTTACGGCCTGGGCGCGCCAGTTCCTGCGCACCGATGGCCTGACCGGCACGCGCGAACTGCTGTTTAAGATGAACCAGTTCATCCGCAACAACTTCAGCTATGCCGCGCGCGACGAGGAAGGCACACAGGCACCGCAGGAAACGCTCAAGCGCAGCACCGGCTCATGCCGCGATTTCGCGCTGCTGATGATGGAAGCGGTGCGTCGCCTTGGCGTCGCGACGCGTTTCGTGTCGGGCTACCTCTACGACCCGGCCCTCGATGGCGGCGATGCCGACGCGACCGTCGGCGCCGGCGCTACGCATGCGTGGTTGCAGGCCTACCTGCCGGGTGCCGGCTGGGTGCCGTTCGACCCGACCAACAACCTCACCGGTGGCAACCAGCTGATCCGCGTCGGCGTGGCGCGTGACCCGTCGCAGGCCGCACCGATCTCGGGCAGCTGGTATGGCGAGGCCGACGACTACTTGGGAATGACGGTGAACGTGGCGGTGCACCGCCTCTGAACGATCAGGACGCGTCGCCGATTTGCGATTGCAGCCAGTTCTGTTCGCCGACCTTGGCGACCAGTTCGATCTGCGTTTCGAGATGGTCCACATGCTCCTCGGTGTCTTCGAGAATGTGCTGCAGCACATCACGCGAGACGTAGTCGCGCGCGCTCTCACAGTGCGCGATGCCGTCCTTGAGCACGCCGACCGAGCCGCGCTCGATTCCCAGGTCGCAGTGCAAAATCTCGACCGCGCTCTCGCCGATCATCAGCTTGCCCAGGTCTTGCAGATTCGGCAGGCCTTCGAGCATCAGGATGCGGTCCATCAGCTTGTCGGCGTGCCTCATCTCCTCGATCGACTCTTCGTATTCGTGCTTCGCGAGCCTGGCGAACCCCCAGTTCTTCAGCATTCGGTAGTGCAGGAAGTACTGGTTGATCGCGGTGAGTTCGTTCCTGAGCTGGAGGTTGAGGTACTCCAGAACCTTGGCATCGCCCTGCATCG
>JANYBE010000674.1 GCA_025360945.1 Rhizobacter sp.
GGGCGCGGGCTGGAACGTCATCAAGCTGGTGTGGGGCAGTGATTGGGACGGCCTGTTCGCGCGCGATGTCACCGGCGCGCTGGCGCGCGCGTTCGCCAAAACTGTCGACGGCCAGATGCAGACCTTCGCCGCCAAGGATGGTCGCTTCAACCGGGATCACTTCTTCAACCAGAACGCGGAATTGGCGAGCCTCACGCAAGGCATGACCGACGAGCAGATCGATCGGCTCAAGCGTGGCGGCCACGACCTGGTGAAGATCCATGCGGCGTATGCAGTGGCAGCCGCGCACAAGGGCCAGCCGACGGTCATCCTCGCGCATACCAAGAAGGGCTACGGCATGGGCAGCGCCGGGCAAGGCAAGATGACGACGCACTCGCAGAAGAAGTTCGAGAGCGCCGACATCATCGGATTTCGCAACCGGTTCCAGTTGCCCATGACTGACGAGCAAGCCACGGCGCTCGAGCTCTACAAGCCCGCCGATGACAGTCCGGAGATGCAGTATCTGAAGTCGCATCGACTCGCGCTGGGGGGTTCGATGCCGCGACGCGAGACGGGCTGCGATGTGGTACCCAAGCCGGATTTGGCCGCATACGCGCAGTTCGCGCTTGAGGCCGATGGCAAGGAGATGAGCACGACGATGGCTTTCGTGCGCATGCTAGGCGCACTGCTCAAGGACAACTCGCTCGGCCCGCGCGTGGTGCCCATCGTCGCCGACGAGGCCCGCACCTTCGGCATGGCCAACCTCTTCAAGCAGGTCGGCATCTACTCGAGCGTCGGCCAACGCTATGCGCCGGAAGACATCGATTCCATCCTCAGCTACCGCGAAGCGACCGACGGCCAGATTCTCGAAGAAGGCATCAGCGAGGCCGGCGCCATCGCCAGCTGGACCGCAGCGGCTACGAGTTACAGCGTTCATGGCATTGCGATGCTGCCGTTCTACATCTACTACTCGATGTTCGGCTTCCAGCGTGTAGGCGACCAGATCTGGGCTGCTGCAGACCAGCGCGCGCGAGGCTTTCTGCTCGGCGCAACTTCAGGCCGCACGACGCTCGGCGGCGAGGGCTTGCAGCATCAGGACGGCACCAGCCATCTGATCGCAGCGACGATCCCGAATTGCAAGGCGTACGACCCCGCATTCGCCGGTGAAATGGCGGTGATCGTCGATGCCGGCATTCGCGAGATGATGGTCGAGCAAAAGGACGTTTTCTACTACGTCACGCTGATGAACGAGAACTACGCGCAGCCGACTCTGCCGCGCGAGGCGCACGCAGACGTGCTGCGCGGCTGCTATCGGCTCGCCACTTTCCCCGCAGACAGCCAGGCCGTGCAGGTGACCTTGATGGGTTCGGGCGCGATCCTCACGGAGGTCGTGAAGGCAGCGCAGCAACTCGCCGCGGAAGGCATCGCCACCGAGGTGTTCAGCGTCACCAGTTGGAGCGAGCTGGCGCGTGACGGCCGGGCTTGCGAAGCCGCCCTGCTGGCCGGCGAAGGCGCGCCGATTTCGTTCGTGGTGCAACAACTCGGAGGCGGCTCGTCGCCGATCGTCGCCGCGACCGATTACGTGCGGGCGGTGCCGGAGAGCGTGCGCGCGTTCCTGCCCCCGGGGCGTTCGTTCTTGACCTTGGGAACCGATGGGTTCGGCCGGAGCGACACGCGAGCGGCATTGCGTGAGCTCTTCGGCGTGGACGGAGCCAGCGTGGTTCGTGCGGCCCGTCACTCGCTGGCGAAGCGGGCCACGCCGGCCACGCCGGCAGCACGGAAGACGGAGAAGAAGTGATCGCGGGCGTTGAGTTGAAGGTGCCCGACATCGGTGATTTCGACGAAGTCACCGTTATCGGATTGATGGTCAAGCCTGACGATATGGTCCAGGTCGAGCAGAGCCTGATCACGGTCGAGAGCGACAAGGCGTCGATTGAAATTCCGTCGTCGCATGCCGGCGTGATCAAGGACATGAATGTCAAGGTCGGCGGCAAGGTTGCGAAGGGCTCGCTCGTCGCGGTCGTCGAGGCAACAGGCGG
The DNA here is from genome assembly GCA_025360945.1 of Rhizobacter sp. Classification (GTDB taxonomy): domain Bacteria; phylum Pseudomonadota; class Gammaproteobacteria; order Burkholderiales; family Burkholderiaceae_C; genus LMDS01. Next base: position 2,019 of record JANYBE010000674.1, read on the forward strand.
TGTGCTTGCTGCTGCGCCTGCGCCTGCAGCCGGCGCGCCCGCGGCGGAGAAGGCGGTCCCGACCGCCGCGTTGCCCGAACACGAGCCGACGGTCGCTCAAGGCAACCTGCCGCACGCCTCGCCGACGATTCGCAAGCTCGCGCGCGAGCTCGGCATGCCGCTCGAAGAAGTGAAGGGCAGCGGCCCGAAAGGCCGCATCGCGCAGGACGACGTGCACGGATTCGTCAAGGGCGTGATGGCCGGCAGCGTGCAGACTTCGGCGCAAAAGGCCGCGCCACTTGCGGCTGCAGCGGCCACCGGCGGCGGTGTCCCCGGAATGTTGCCGTGGCCGAAGGTCGACTTCACCAAGTTCGACACCGTCGAGCGCAAGGACCTGTCGCGCATCAAGAAGCTCAGCGGCGCGAACCTCGCGCGCAACTGGGTGATGATCCCGCACGTCACGAACAACGACGACGCCGACATCACCGAGCTCGAGGCCTTCCGTGTCTCGACCAACAAGGAGAACGAGAAGTCTGGCATCAAGTCACGATGCCCGCGTTCGTGATCAAGGCGGTGGTCGCGGCGCTGAAGAAGTTCCCCGACTTCAACGCCTCGCTCGACGGCGACCAGCTCGTCTACAAGCAGTATTTCCA
>JANYBE010000680.1 GCA_025360945.1 Rhizobacter sp.
TCGCATCTCGACGGTGCGCTTGAAATGGCGCTATCCCTTGATGTCGATCAAAGTCATTCGCTGGCGGCTTCCTAGCATAGGTGCATTGCCCATACACCTTATGCACGACCGACCGGAGCCCTACATGACAGACACCGCTTCCATCACCTCGCTCGACGTGAGCGCGCCGGGATTCGCCTCGCCCGTTGGGAGAAGCAACAGGCTTTGGCGCTGGCTCGCCTTCATCTTCGTGCTGTCGTTCGGCGCACTCGGCTACCTCGGCTACCAGATCTATTTGACGGCGCCGCCGATCCCGCGGGCAGTCGTGACGACAGCGGGCGACGTCCTCTTCACCGGCGAGCAGATCCAGCGCGGCCAACAGGCCTGGCTTTCGGCCGGCGGCCAACAGCTCGGCACCGTCTGGGGTCACGGCAGCTACGTCGCGCCAGACTGGTCAGCCGACTGGCTGCACCGCGAAGCCCTGGCACTGCAGGCGATCCTCACACAGCAACACCAGGCCGCCGCGACGCTGACTACTTCAGACCGCGCTGGCATCGATGCAACGCTAAAGGAAGAGATGCGTCGCAACACCTACGACGAATCGCGTAGCACCATCACCGTGTCCGCCGAACGCGCGAAGGCGATCCGCGAGGTCGCGGGGCACTTCGAAACGCTGTTCGGCACCGACCCGTCGCTCGCAAAGCTGCGTAAGCAGTACGCGATGACAGATGGTGCCCTGCCCTTGCGCGCCGACCGCCAGGCGCTCGCCGCGTTCTTCTTTTGGACCTCATGGGCCGCCGTCACCGATCGCCCCGGCGAGGCGAATCTCTCGTACACGAGCAACTGGCCGCACGAGCCGATGGTCGGCAACACCATGTCGGACTCGGCTGCGATCTGGTCGATGGTCAGCATCGTCCTGCTGCTCGCCGCGATCGCCGCGATGCTGTGGGTTCACGGCAGCACCGGTTACGAACAGGCCGCTCAGCCGCTGCCGAACGACCCGCTGCTCGGCGTGGTCGCGACGCCGTCGATGCGCGCGACACGCAAGTATTTCTTCGTCGTCGTCGGCCTGATGCTGCTGCAGATCGCGATGGGCGCGATCACCGCGCACTACGCCGTCGAAGGCCAGTCCTTCTTCGGAATCCCGCTCGCGCAGGTGCTGCCCTACGTCGTGAGTCGCACCGTGCACACGCAGATCGGCATCTTCTGGATCGCCACCGCGTGGCTGGCCACTGGCCTGTATGTCGCACCGCTGCTGTCGGGACGCGAACCGAAATATCAGAAGCTCGGTGTCGATGTGCTGTTCTACGCCCTCGTCGCGATCGTGGTCGGCTCGACCCTCACTGGGTGGCTCGGCACGCTAAAGCACCTCGGCTTCGACTACAGCTTTTGGATCGGCAATCAGGGTCTCGAGTACACGAGCATGGGCCGCGTCTGGCAGCTGCTGCTGTTCGTCGGGCTGCTGTTCTGGGTCTTCCTGCTCGGCCGCGCGCTGTGGCCGGCGCTGACGAAACCTTCGGAGTCTCGCGGCCTGATCGCGATGGTGTTCCTGTCGGCCAGCTGCATCGGCGGCTTCTACGCCAGCTCGCTGATGTGGGGCCAGCACACGCACTACTCGATGATCGAGTACTGGCGCTGGTGGCTGGTGCACCTGTGGGTCGAAGGCTTCTTTGAAGTCTTCGCCACCGCGGTCGTCGCACTGATCTTTACGCGGCTGGGCCTGGTACGCACCGAGAGCGCGAACCGCGCGATCATCGCCGAGACCATCGTGTTCCTCTTCGGCGGCATTCTGGGCACGCTGCACCACCTGTACTTCACCGGTACGCCGACCTCGGTGATCGCCGTCGGCTCGGTGTTCTCCGCGCTCGAAGTCGTGCCGCTGACGCTGATCGGGCTCGAGGCGCTGCAGACCTACCGGCGCTCGAAGGCCGCGCCGTGGCTCGCCGCCTACAAGTGGCCGGTGATGTGCTTCGTGGCCGTCGGTTTCTGGAACACTGTCGGTGCCGGGTTGCTCGGCTTCGCGATCAACCCGCCGGCCTCGCTGTACTTCGTGCAAGGCCTGAACATGACGGCCGCCCATGGCCACGCCGCATTGTTCGGTGTGTACGGCATGCTCGGCGTCGGCCTGATGCTGTTCTGCCTGCGCGGCCTGTACGCCTCGAAGCTGCACACCGATCGACTGCTCGCGCCCGCCTACTGGGGCATGAACATCGGTCTGGCGATGATGGTCTTCATGTCGCTCCTGCCGGCCGGCATTTACCAGGCCTGGGCCAGCGTGAGGACGGGCCTGTGGTACGCCCGTTCGCCCGAGATCATCCACTCGAAGATCATGGAGACGCTCGTATGGATGCGCGTGCCCGGTGACATCGTGTTCGCGCTCGGTGCGCTGCTGTTGGCGCTCTACGCATTGCGGTTGCTGCGAATCCCGGTCGCGAAACCCTCATCGCAGCTTGTCGCGCCGGCAACGCCCGCGACAGCCCCATGAAACTGACCACCTTCACCGACTACAGCCTGCGCACGCTGATCTACCTCGCCGTGCAACCGGAACGCCGGGCCACGATCGCGGAGATCGCCAGCGCGTTCGACATCTCCGAACACCACCTGACCAAGGTCGTGCACTTTCTCGGCAAGTGCGGCTGGCTCGCGAATGTGCGCGGCAAGGGGGGTGGTCTGTCGCTGGCGATTGCCGCCGATGCGATCTGCGTCGGCGACGTGGTCCGCCAAACCGAAGGTGCGGCGCTGCCCGCCGAATGCTTCAGCGAAGAAGGCGGCCACTGCTCGATCACGACCGTCTGCCGGCTGCGCAAGGTGTTGGGCGAAGCGGTGCAAGCGTTCTACGACGCGCTCGACCGCTACACGCTGGCAGACATCGCACGCAATCAACGCGCGCTGGCCGGAATTCTCTTTGTCGACAGGCCGGTGCGTGCCGCATCGGTGCGGATCGCGTCATGACCTCGACATTCCCGTACACCGGGCCCGAATCTCTGAGGAAGTCCATCGTCGATGCGCTTCAGCGCGTCGTCGATCCGGAGCTCGCGCTGAGCATTGTCGACGTCGGGCTGATATACGGCGTGACTGTCGCCGAGGCCAAGGCGCGCGTCCTGCTGACGATGACCTCGGCCGCCTGCCCGGTAGCCGACATGATTGTCGACGACATCGAGGCCGAACTTGATCGCGTCGTGCCGGCCGA